>JBDTPR010000067.1:0-15794 GCA_039932635.1 Candidatus Solibacter sp. | reverse complement strand
TGTCGGTGTCGGCGATGAACAAATTGCCCGCCGAGTCGGTCACGCACGCGCTCGGCGCGTTTAGTTGCGCCAGGCGCGCCACACCCTCGTCGCCCGCGTTGCCCTTCGACCCATTGCCCGCCACGGTCTGTAGGATTCCGCCAGGCGACAGGCGCAGCACACGATGGTTGCCGCTGTCGGCAATATACACGTTGCCAGAGCGGTCCTCGCAAACGCCCCGCGGACTCAGGAGTTGGGCTGCCAGCGGCAAGGCGCCTTCCGGACTAACACCTGGTTTTCCGGTCCCGGCCACCACCTGCACAGTCTTGGACAGAGTTACCGATACCACACGGTTGTTCAAGGTGTCGGCCACAAGCACATTGCCCGAGCGGTCCAGGGCGATCCCCATCGGATTGTTGAGCCCCGCGGCGGCTGCCGTACCGATGCCCGCCGTACCAGTGCCCGCCAGGGTGTCGATGGAACCCGCGCGCACCTGCCGCACCCGCTGCGTTCCCGTATCGGCGATGAACATGCGGCCGGCAGTGTCCAACGCCAGCGCCTCCGGCAGGTAGAGTTGTGCGGACGTGGCCGCTTCGCCATCGCCCACGGGGTGTACATAGCCATCGCCCGCTACGCTGTGGATCACCCCCTGCGTATCCACTTGCCGTACGCGTATGCTGTCGGCGATCAGCAGGTTACCGCCCTGGTCGGTAGCCAGGTCGTGGACCGAGGTGAGCATCGCGCTCACGGCACTCTGGCCATCCCCCGCAAAGCCAGTCTCTCCGTTCCCGGCAGCGGTAATCCACCTGCCGCCGGTGGTGAAGGCGCTCACGGTAAAGCTGGATTGGCCGACATAGATGGTGCCCGCCGGATCGAACGCCAGCGCCACCGGAGTATAGAGTTGGGTCGCGACGTTGCGGCCCAGCACCGTCCCGATACTGCCGTCGGCATAGATTTTGCGGACGGCGTGATTCCCGGAGTCGGCTATGTATAGTGCGCCGGCGCGGTCAAACGCGAGGCCCGCGGGGAAACTGAGCTGGGCAAGTTTGGCCGATTTTCCGTCACCGCTAAAGCCGGCCACGCCGTTTCCGGCCACCGTGGTGACCTTGCCATCCGGGGTCAGGAGGCGGACGCGATGGCCTTCGAACTCGGCGATGTACAGATTGCCGGCGGCGTCGGCGGCTATGTTGCGGGGAGCCAGGAGCGAGGTTTGCAGGGGGGGAAGGCCGTCGGGCGAGGACGCGCGTTTGCCCGTGCCCGCGACTGTCGAGATCATGCCATCGGGTGTGATGCGGCGGACGCGTTGGTTCCCCGAGTCGGCTACATAAAGGTTGCCGGCGGCATCCAGGGCCAAGCCGTAGGGCAGATTGAGTTGTGCGTCGGTGGCGGGCTTGCCGTCGCCGCCGAAACCGGGCGCGCCGGTCCCGGCGATGGTCCTGACGAGACCGCCGGATATCTTGCGCACTCGGTGGTTGTCGGTATCGGAGATGTAGAGGTTGCCCAGGCGGTCGATCGCGATCCCCTGGATTGAGGAGAACTGCGCAGCCAGCGCGGGCCCGCCATCGCCAATCCGGGAACTGCCTGCCACGGTCTCCACGTGATAGGACACGCGCGCCGCATCGGCGCCCCAAACAAGGGGAATAGCCGTACACGCCAGAACACACCAGTAGTACTTCATCCTTAGTCTTTGTTAACTAAGTGGAGGCAGCACATCAGAATTCTCACCTAACGGCAATTTTTTGCCGTTTCCGGCCCCCCGGCGCCCGATTTGTGCCGAAAAGGAACATCAGAGAATCATAAATGCAGATCTTCAACTCCGCTATTGTAGCCGTTTTCTTGATTACTCCGGGCCTTTGGGCACAGCCCGTCGTCCGCTTGAAGGCTGAAACTAGCGGCCGCCGCGTGTCCCGGGTGTCCCCTGGAACCGCAACCAGGCACGGGCGGACCACCCATTTCCTGGTCCGCTTCCCCACCGAGCCCGGGCCAGAAATACTCCGGGAACTGGAGCGTCGCGGGATGAAGATCTTGCAGTATGTGCCGGATGCGGCGCTCATGGTGGGCTCCTCGCGGAATCCTAATTTGGAAGGTCTCGGCGTCCTGGCGGCGGCAGGTCTCGATGCATCCGATAAGATCAGCCCGCTGCTCGACGAACAGGTCGCCGGTGCGCTCCTGGTGGTTTTCCACTCTGACGCGGCAATGGACATTGTGCGCGAAGAAATTGCCGCCAGCGGCTTCGAAGTGGTGGAAAATCCCACGATGCTGGCCGGCCATCTGGTGGTCAGCGGGCCGCACACCGCGATCCCAGAACTGGCGGCGTTGGACGACGTCGCGTACATCATGCCTGCTTCGGCGGAACTTGCCGCCGGCGTGCCACTGGAGGGTTGCGCCGGAGCCTCCACGCAATCGGGACCGGTGGGGGAATACGTGCTGATCAGCCGGGGCTGGTCCAGGGATGCTGCCGGACACGTGGATCTGCGCTACTTCATCGGCGCATTGACCGACCAGATTCCGGCGGTCACGGCGCGCGCCGAAATCGAGCGTGCCTTGCGCGAGTGGACCCGCTACGCGAATTTCACGCTCTCGCCCTCCCAGGCACAGGGGGCGGGGAGAACCTTCGACATTTCCTTCCTGCGCGGCGCGCACGGCGATGGCTACGCCTTCGATGGTCCGGGAGGCTCGCTGGCGCATACGTTCTATCCCAACCCGCCGAATCCGGAACCGATCGCCGGCGACCTGCACCTGGATTGGAGCGAGCCCTGGCGCACCGGAGCCACCGTGGACCTCTTTTCCGTGGTATTGCACGAGGTCGGCCATGCCCTGGGCCTGGGCCATTCCGACCGGCCTGGTGCGGTGATGTATCCCTATTACAAGTTGACGGCGGCGCTGACTGACGATGACATCGCCGGAATTCAAGCGCTCTACGGCAGCAGGGCTGCCGCTCCCAAGCCTGCGCCAGTTCCCACGCCAGTTCCCACGCCAACGCCTACGCCGCCGCCCGTGAATCCGCCTGCTCCGGCGCCCGAACCTGCACCGGTCGATAAATCGGTGCCGACCCTGCAGATCAAGACGCCGGGCGCTTCCATCACCTCGACCGGTTTCGCCTCAATTGCGATCAGCGGCGTGGCCAGCGATAACGTCGGCGTTACCGCCGTGAAATGGACCACCTCGACGGGGGCGGCGGGAACCGCCGCCGGAACCGCGTCGTGGTCGGCGAGCGTGCCGCTGTTGGTGGGCACGAATGTAGTCACCGTGCGCGCCTATGACGCCGCCGGAAATTTCTCCTGGCGCGCGGTCACCGTGGTGCGCCGATGAGGGGTGCGCCGATGAGGGGTGCGCCGATGAACCCACCTTTCTGCAGAATCGCCCTGAAGTTTTCTTGGCATCTGCCGATATTAAGGCTAGACCCATGAACCGAAATGGAGATAAATTCGCGCCGCCCGAGAACGGACGTGCGGACCGCAGCGGACATGAAATCTCCGTAGCGGAGGCTCCCACAATCGGCAGCCTGCCAGTTACCGAGACCGAAGCTGTGCTCTTTTCATTGGCCCGGATGCTGGAGCAGCGCGACAGCCACACCGCAGGCCATTGTGAGCGCCTGGCCTATGCCTCGGTGGCGTTGGGTGCGGCGATGCGCCTGGATAGTGAGAGTCTTCTCTCGCTATATGTCGGGGGCTACCTGCACGATGTAGGAAAGATCGGGATTCCGGATTCGGTCCTCTTCAAGCCCGGCAAATTGAACGAGGAGGAGTGGCTCATCATGCGCGCGCACCCTGTACGCGGCGAAGAGATCTGCCGTCCTCTGATTTCCCTGAGCCGGGTCCTCCCGTTAATTCGCCACCATCACGAACGCTGGGATGGCACCGGGTATCCAGACGGCCTGCGCGGTCAGAAGATTCCGGTTCTCGCCCGTGTCTTGCAGGTGGTGGATATCTACGACGCGCTGACCAATCCACGTCCTTATAAGCAGGCCTTCACCGGCCAGCGCGCGCTCGAAATTCTAAAGCAGGAATCCGCACGCGGTTGGCGCGACCGGGAAATTGCCGAATTGTTCATCCGCCTACAGCAGGCCAACCTCTCCGCCTCGCCGTTGGATATCGGCCCCGAAAAGGCACCCGCGACTCTGCTCACATCGCTTCGCAATTTGCAGTCACAGTTGACGCACTAAGTAATTTGCAGGGCGGACTTCAGGCTGCGCACCGGCTGAGTCGGGGCTAGTGTTTGCCGTAATTCTTTTCGCCCGCTTCAATCCGCACCGCGAGTTTATTCTCCGCCGGAGGCAGAGGACAGGTCGCGTATGGCGTGAACGCGCAAGGAGGGTTGTACGCCTTATTGAAATCCAGCACGACCTTGCCGTTCTCCGGCATCCCGGAGTAAAAGAAGCGACCCGCGCCATACGTCTCTTTGGCGCTCGTCAGATCGCGGAAAACATAGAACAGTTCCATGGCATCCGCCGTTTCCAGATAAGGACGCAGGTGGTAATCGTGGCCATTGAGCTTGAACTCCGCGTACCCGGGACTATCCACACTCTCGGTGATCCCGATGATGTTGAGGATCGGCAGTTTCGCCGGCGCCGCCACCCATTTGGCGGTCACACGATATTCCTCCCTCACCGGGTAATTGTCGATGCCTTTGAATTCGCGACGGTATTCGCTATCCGGATCCTTCAACCGAATTCCGTACTTTTCGCCGCGCTTGATCACGAAGAGGCTGAGCCTGCCGACCTTGGCGACATCCAGCGAATCCGGCCACAACTCCTTGGACTTGCCATCCATCGTGAGCGTGACCTTGCCGCCCTTCAACTCGAACGCGCCCGCTTTGCCAGCCCCATCGGGCAGCACGATGTCGTTGCCCTCGGCCTTGCCGAAAGTATTGGCGCCTTCATGCAACCAGAACAGCCCGGCCACCGACAGCCAGCCGCCTTCTTTTTTCAGATTCTCGACCCGCTGCCGCCGCCATTCCGCGACCTCGCCTTGATACGACGTCGCCGCCACCATGACCATCCCTGCCAGCACTGGAACTACCGCCATTCGCCACATAACTACTACTCTCCCGAACCCTCGATGAGTTGTTCCAGCATACCAGCGAACTCCTCGCTCTTGCGGTCCACGCGTTCCTTGAGTTGGCTGAGTTCGCGCTCCAAGGTCCGCAGCCGGTCGGCAAGATGCAGGCAGGCGAGCACGGCAATGCGCGTGGAATCGGCATTCGGCGATTTCCCGGCGATCGAGAGCATGAGATCGTTGACCCCCGCGGCGACTTCTTCGACTTCGCGCGAATCGCCGGTGGTCAACAGCGTGTAGGGACGGCTGAGGATGGTTACGCGGACTTGCTGTTTATCGGGAGCGCTGCTTTCCATGCGAAAACTCTCCCCAAAAAACGAAAGCGCCTCCCTTAGGAGGCGCTCAGTTGATCGATCTGGCCCAGCAGCTTTTCAATGCGGCTGCGCACCTGCTTGCGTTCCGCTTGCAGGCTTTTCACTTCATCGGAAAGCTGCATCGCTTCGCGCTTCGCTTCCGCGGCTTCTTCCTGGGCGGCATCCCGTTCCTGGCGAAGCTTCCCCATGGTCTGCACGGCGCGCAGAATGCGTTCTTCTAAACTGCTTAACGAATCATTTTCCTGATCGGCGGGGCTCATTCTTTCTCCAGGGCAGCCCGGGCCGACTCCTTCACGGCAAGGGCCGATTTCGCCAACTCCGCCAGATTGCGGAACGCCGCATCGTCGTGCAGAGCCACCTCGGCGAGTACCTTGCGATTGAGATCGATTCCGGCTGCTTTCAAGCCGCAGATGAATTTGCTGTACGCGATTCCGCTCGCGCGGCAGGAAGCGTTGATACGCACGATCCAGATTCTCCGGTAATCGCGCTTCTTCCGCTTGCGCCCGACATACGCGAACTTCAGTCCGCGGTCGACCGCTTCCATTGCTGCACGGTACAGCTTGCTTTTGGTCAGGAAATAACCGGATGCGCGCGCGAGAACTTTCTTGCGCGATGCCCGGCGGTGAGTACCACGTTTAACTCTAGGCACGTTTCTCTCCTTCTATAGTTGGCTTCTGGTCTTGGCGGAATCGGGCACGTGCCACGCGCACCGTCCGCACAATTCGCGCTGCGTTCCCTAGTAGGGAATCATGCGCTTCAGCACCTTCTGATCGGCCTTGTCGGCGACCACGCTCTGGTGCAACTTCTTCTTGCGTTTGTGCGGCTTCGAGGTCAGAATATGACGGCCAAAGGCATGATTGCGAACTACTAAGCCCGTACCCGTCTTCTTAAACCGCTTGGACGCACCTTTGTGAGTCTTCAGCTTAGGCATAATTTTTCCCTGGATCTTTGCAGGAAAGACTCCACGATTATAGCACGCGTTTCCGCACATATGCCGCTCAGAGACTTCTTTGCTGAGCCCCGCTACTTCATCGTATTTCCGAAATGCGGTGGAATGTCGCATCATAAGGAAGACCGGAATGCCTACACACCTCACGCAGGTGCCGCGACCCGCGCTGCTGCGGCAGATCGGCTTCTTCAGCGCCACCGCGCTGGTGATCTCCAACATGGTGGGTACCGGAATCTTTGCCACTACCGGCTTCATGGCCGGCGACCTGGGCAGCGCCCGCCTCATCCTGGCCTGCTGGACTGCCGGCGCGCTTTTCGCCCTCGCCGGCGCCCTGAGCTATTCCGAACTGGGCATCAATTTCCCGAGTTCCGGCGGCGAATACGTCTACCTCACTCACGCCTATGGGCCCGAGTGGGGCTTCATGACGGGCTGGGTCTCCTTCTTCGCGGGCTTCTCAGCGCCCATTGCGGCCGCGGCGCTAGCCTTCGCCGACTACCTCGGCTATTTCTTCCCGTCGTTGAAGCAAGCCAACGCGGCCGTGGTCATTGGGAGCGGCGCGTTCTCCCTGCGCCTGGGTGCGGGGCAAATGGCGGCATCAGCGCTGATTGCCGCCTTCACCGCCCTCAATTGCGTCGGCGTAGGCCGCACTGCCAAGGTGCAGAACGTGCTGACCGGCACCAAGTTGGTAGTGATCGCGGGCTTCATCATCGCCGGTTTCGCCGTCGGCACCGGCGATTGGAGCCACTTCTCGACTCCCGCCGTGCGCACCTCGACCACGCCTATCGCCACACAGTTTATGATCAGCCTGCTGTGGGTGATGGTGGGCTACAGCGGCTGGAATGCGGCCACCTACATCGCGGAGGAAGTGCGGCGTCCGGAGCGCACGCTACCGGCCGCAATCGCCGTGGGCAGCCTGATTGTGGGCGTACTCTACCTCGGGCTCAACATGATCTTCATTTACTCCACACCGCTGGAGAATTTGAAAGGCGTGATCGCCGTGGGCACGCTCTCTGCATCCAACCTCTTCGGGCCGGGCGTAGCGGGAGTCTTTTCGGCGCTGATGGCCATCTCGATTGTGTCTACGGTGAACGCCATGGTCACCATCGGACCGCGCGTATATTACGCCATGGCGAAGAATAAGGCTTTTTTCCCCGGCGCGGCACGCGTCCACCCGCAGTGGCATACTCCGGTAAACGCGATTCTCGCGCAGGGCGTCTGCGCCATGGTGATGACGGTGACGCCGTTTCCGGAACTGGTGGTCTACATCGGCTTCAGCCTGACCCTGTTCACCGTGCTTTCGGTGGCGTCGATTTTTGTCTACCGGCGCAAGCGTCCGGGATGGCAGCGCCTGCGTGCGCTGGATTTCGCCTGGCCGCTGATTCCCGCTGCCTATATCGTGGTGGGCGCCGGAATGATGATATACGGCGTGATCTGGCAGCCGCGCGCTTCGCTCATGGCGCTGGCTACCTTGGGCGTGGGTGCGTTGGTGTACCGCTACGGGGTGCGTAGTCCAAAGATCTGATCTGCCGCCGTCCGCCTCGTATAGAATGGTTGACGTCTTAATCCACGTAGAGGGAATTCATGTATTCCAGAAGAGACTTCGGCAGGATGGCACTGGCCGCAGTACCCCTGGCGGCCGCGCACGGCGCCAGGATCGATTCCAAAATCAAGGGTGTACAGATTGGCGGGCAGTCGTACAGCTTTCGCGACCGTCCGATGGACAAAGCGATCGAGGCGTTCAAGGAATGCGGCCTTGGGGAAGTCGAGCTTTGGCAGGGTCACGTAGAACCGCAGGGCACCGGCGCCCCGGCGCGCGAAGCACTGCGGAAGTGGCGCCTGGAAACGCCGCTGGATTTCTTCGCCAATGTGCGCAAGCAGTGGAGCGACGCGGGCATCGACCTGTACGCCTACAATCTGAGTTTCAACAACAGCTTCAACGACGCCGAAATCGAACGCGGCTTTGAGATGGCAAAGGCGATGGGCGTAAAGGTGCTCACCGCATCGTCCACCGTCAGCGCCGCCAAACGCGTGGCGCCGTTCGCCGACAAGCACAAGATCCAGGTGGCCATGCACGGCCACGATAACCTCACCGACCCCGAGCAGTTCGCCAAGCCGGAGAGCTTCGAGGCCGCGCTCAAGATGTCGAAGCACTTCATGATCAATCTGGACATTGGCCACTTCGTCTCAGCCGGCTACGACCCGGTGGACTACATCAAGCAGCGTCACGACCGCATCGCCGTCCTGCACATTAAAGACCGCAACAAGGCCCATGCAAACCTGCCGTTTGGGCAAGGCGAAACCCCCATCAAGCAGGTGCTTCTCCTGCTCAAGACCAGCAAGTGGAAGATCCCCGCGAATATCGAGTACGAATACCGCGGAGCCGATGCGATCGTTGAGGTCAAAAAATGCTACCAGTTCATGAAAGACGCCCTAGCTTAGCCGCGATGCAAACGCCTACCAGAGTTCGCTACCTGGTGGTAGTGTTCGCCGTCGCGCTGGCCGTGGTTACGTACGTCGATCGCGTGGCAATCTCTTTCGCCGCGCCCTACATATCGAAGGACCTCGCCTTGGATTCGCGCCAGATGGGTGCCGTGTTCGCGGCGTTCGGGTGGGCCTACGCTTTGTTCGAAATCCCCGGGGGCTACCTGGGCGACCGCATGGGACCGCGCAGCGTCCTGACGCGCATCGTGCTGTGGTGGAGCTTTTTCACGGCTGCAACGGGCTGGGCGTGGAGCTTTCTGTCGTTGTGCGTGACGCGCTTTCTGTTCGGCGCCGGAGAGGCCGGATGTTTCCCGAACGTCACCAAGGCGTTCACCACATGGCTGCCCAAGCATGAACAGGTGCGCGCGCAAAGCGCTCTATGGTTGAGCGCGCGGTGGGGAGGGGCTTTCACTCCGCTGCTAGTGGCCGTGGTCATGAGGTGGGTGGGCTGGCGGCATTCGTTCGAAATCTTCGGCGTGCTTGGGGTGGTGTGGGCGGTCGCGTTTTACGCGTGGTTCCGCAACAATCCGCTGGACAATCCCAAGCTCAATGACGCGGAGCGCGAGATCGTGCGTGAAGCGTCGGCGAACGCCGGCTCGCACGGCGACGTTCCGTGGGCACAGTTCCTCGGCTCGCGGCAGGTGTGGATGATCTGCCTGCAATACTTCTGCCTCTCCTACGGCTGGTATTTTTACATCACCTGGTTCCCCACGTATCTTTCGGAGGCGCGCGGCCTCGATGTGAAGTCGGTGGCGATCTTCAGCATCGCGCCGCTCTTCATGGGCGGCATCGGCAATCCGGTGAGCGTGTGGGTGGCCAACCGCTTGTCGCCAATCATCGGCGACATGGCGAAAACGCGGCGCATCATGGCCTACATCGGATTTAGCGGAGCCAGCCTGTTCCTGGTGCTTTCGACGCGCATGAACGATCCGCTGATGGCGACTCTAGCCATTGGACTGGCGAGCTTCTCCAATGACCTGGTGATGCCCGGTGCGTGGTCGGCCTGCATGAATGTAGGCGGCAAGCACGCTGGGTCGCTATCCGGCATGATGAACATGACGGGCAACATCGCGGGAGCTATCGCGCCGCAGGTGATTGGCTTCATTCTGTACTTCACGAATCGGAACTGGAATCTGACGTTCTATCTGTCGGCCGCCATCTACCTGATGGGCATCGTCTGCTGGATATTCCTGGATCCCGTTACGCCCCTCAAGGAAGACACACCCCCCGGTTTGCAGCACGCCCATTAGGGCATTGGTAGGGCGAGTTCCGCTCGCCCTACACCGCCGTCCGTCATTGCACTCCTCAGAAGCGCGTAGCTGAAACGCAAGGAGTCCGGCCTTCGTCATCAGCTATAAGGAAATGAAACCACTGACCCTCGCGCTTATCGTCGCCGGCAGCGTCATTAGCGGCGGCATCATCATGAAGGTTTCGCAGCGGCCGCAACCCGTAGCGCAACTGCAGAGTCCCCCAGCCACCGCGCCGCCCCCCGCGCCCGCGCGGCCCGCCGACGCCCAAGCCACCGGCGAGCCCGACGCCAAGCCTTCCCCCATCCTGCCGCCGAGGCAGACGCGCGAAGTACCCAAACCGGGCCGCGTGCAGCAACTCGCGGCCACCCCGCCGGAGAGCCCTGCCCCGCAGCCTCTCGCGCAAGCCGCCGCACCGGCCCCCGAAGTTCCACCCGCGCGCGTCGAGCCGGAGCACGTGACTCCGCCCCCGCCGCCTCCCGCACTGCCCGAGCCCCACAAGGTGACGCTGAACGCCGGAACCATGTTTCCGGTGCGCCTTGTCGACGGGCTCACCTCCGAGCGGAACCTGCCGGGCGATGCCTTCACTGCGACGCTTGACAAAGAGCTCGTGGTGGACGGCTTTGTGATCGCCGAGCGCGGCGCGCGGGTGGAAGGACGCGTCATCGCCAGCGATCGGGGCGGCCGCGTCAAAGGTGTTTCCACACTCGAAGTCGAACTCATCCGCATGCGCACCGCCGATGGTCAGAACGTCGCGATCCGGACCGACGGCTTCGAGCGGCGCGCGGAAGAATCGCATACCGATGATGCCGCGAAGATCGGAGCCGGCGCCGCCCTGGGCGCGGTGATCGGCGCTATCGCCGGAGGCGGTAAAGGAGCCGCCATCGGCGCCGGAGTCGGCGGAGGCGCGGGAGCCGGTACAGTAATGGCCACTCGCGGCAAGCCTGCCGCGCTGCCTTCCGAAACCCGAATCACCTTCCGTTTGAAATCGCCCGTTACGATTACCGAAAAAGTGCGCGGCGAGTAGCCGAAAACCATCTTGGCGCGTCCTTACCTGCATGAGTACCGCGCGCCTGGCTCTGTCGGGTCTTTTTCTCGCAGCCGCATGCCTCGCGCAGACGCGTCTTCATACCGCGCTGGTGGCCGGCGTCAGCCCTGCGGTTGCCCCGGGAGCCGCCGCGAGCCTGTTCGGCGACAACCTCGCGTCCACCACGGCCACCGGCGACGCGCCATACCCGATGACTCTCGGCGGCGTCACCCTCGAGGTCACCGACAACTCGGGTGCCACGCGTGCCGCCCGCCTGCTTTACGTTTCGCCCCATCAGGTAAATTACATCGTGCCTTCGGGCACTGGTCTGGGACCTGCCCTGGTACGCATCAACCACCAGGACGCACTCTCGGCCGCCGTTCAGGTCAATTCCGTGGTGCCTGCAATCTTCACCGCCGATGCCGATGGCCACGGCGTCATTGCGGCCACCGCGGTACGAACCGTATTGGCCACCGGCGGCTCCTTCCCAGTCCCCGTTTTCCAATGCGATAGCCCCGGTAACTGCGCCAGTGTGCCCATCGATCCCGGCGTAGATGCGCCCGTCAAAGTCACGCTCTACGCCACGGGAATTCACAATCGCTCGCGTGATACCTTCGTTGCCCTGAATATCGGAGGCACTCTGGTCCCCATCTCTGCAATCCAATCCTACGATGAAGACAGCGCCCTCGCCGGAATCGACCAGCTCACTTTTCCGTTGATTCTCACGCTACGCGGCATGGGCGAGGTGGACGTGATCCTCGTCGCCGACGGCATCCCGTCCAATTTCGGCCGCATTAACATCCGGTGATCACAATCCACGTGACCGTAGTCCACGTTAGCGTGCCGCGCCATGGCAAGCCGTGTTATTAATACGGATGCCGCCATGACTTACTTTCAAGAACACCAAGCCGACTTCCTTGAAGGCCTCAAGACCTTCCTCCGCATCCCCAGCATCAGCACGCTTTCCGAGCACAAGCCCGATATCCTGCGCGCCGCCAACTTCGCCCTCGACGAGTTGCGCGCCGCCGGTATGACGTCCGCCGAACTCATCGAAGGCGCTGGCAATCCCCTGGTCTACGCGGAGTGGCTCGGCGCGCCCGGCAAGCCCACCATCCTCTTCTACGGCCACTACGACGTGCAGCCGCCCGACCCGCTCGACGAGTGGACTTCCCCGCCCTTCGAGCCTGAGGTCCGCAACAACAATATCTACGCGCGCGGTGCGGTCGATGACAAGGGCCAAGTCTACATTCAGATCAAGGCCGTGGAAGCGCTGCTCAAAACCACCGGCAAACTGCCCGTGAACGTCAAGTTCCTGCTGGAAGGCGAGGAAGAAACCGGCGGCGAGCATATTGAAGCCTACGTGAAGACCAAGCCCCCGCGCCTCGCCGCCGATGCGGCCGTGGTCTGCGATACCGAGATGTTCGCGCCCGAGATGCCCACCATCTGCGTCGGACTGCGCGGACTCGTCTACTACGAACTCACCGTCCAGGGCGCCGCTCACGACCTGCACTCCGGTGTCTATGGCGGCGCCGCGCCCAATCCGATGCAGGCCATCTCGGAAATTATTTGCGCGCTGAAAGATCGCGACGGACGTATCCTGATTCCCGGCTTCTACGATCGCGTGGTGCCGCCCTCGCCCAAGGAGCGCGAAGCGTGGGCACGTCTGCCTTTCGATGAGCGTGAGTACACCGAAAAGGAAATGGGCGCGCGCGAACTCGTCGGCGAACCCGGCGTCCCGTTGTTTGAACGCGTTTGGGGACGCCCCACCCTGGAAGTCCATGGCATTCGCGGCGGCTTCACCGGCGAGGGCGCCAAGACCGTGATCCCCGCTCGCGCCGTCGCCAAGATCAGCACGCGTCTGGTCGCCGATCAGCAAGTTGACGAAGCCATCGCGCAAACGCGCGCAGCGGTGAAGGCTGCCTGCCCGCGCGGCGTCATCGCGGAACTCAAGGTCCTGAGCGCTGGTGCGCCTTCACTGACCAATCCCGACAACCCGTATATTCACGCCGCCGCGCAGGCACTGAAGGAAACCTTTGGGCAGGACACCGTCTATATTCGTTCCGGTGGCAGCATACCCATCGTCGGCGTCTTCGATCGCAATCTCGGAATCCCAAGCGTCATGATGGGCTTCGGCCTCCCGGACGACAACCTGCATGCCCCGAACGAGAAGTTCCATCTCCCGAACTTCTACCGTGGCATTGAGGCTGTCGCCCGCTACCTGGAAATATTGGGGGAGTAGGACAGACCTCCCGGTCTATCCATCACCGACTTCTTATCTCCACCGTCCGCGCTCGAAGCGCCATGAATTTCCATGCTGGCGCCAGTGGCCGGCTTCCCAACGAGCACGCGAGCGCGGCGGACGTTGCCAGCGGCCGTCGACCCACGCCCAACTGCCGCCGCGACGGTCCCAGTAGCCATCTGTCCAAACGAACCCAATACCCGGAGACCGGCCCACCATTCCGTATCGCGGAGGCGGAGGCGGACCAAACCGCGCCGACGTGTAGTATCCGCTGCCGGCACAACCCGTCAATACCGTACCGACTAACACCGTGCCGAGCATAAGCAATTTTTTCATCTCAAATGACCTCCTGATCAAATTAACGCAAGCCGGATGCCATTGGTTGCGCCACCTAAAGTTTTGTTAACGTTACTGCAAATTAATGGCGCTCCGCCGCGATAAGTGGGACACTGTCGGCGAAGGAGCGTTGACGATGAAGTGTCTTCGTATTTTTTCTCTGATGGCGGTATTTGCCCTGCTTGCGTTTGCCGATGCGACCGGCACCTGGAAAGCATCCATCGAAACCCCCAATGGGGCGATGGAAAACACCTTCACCCTGAAGGTGGAAGCCGACAAACTTTCCGGCACCGTGACCATGGGCCAGATGGGCGAAGCTCCCATTTCCGAAGGCAAAGTGGACGGCGACAACGTCGCCTTCGCGGTGGTTCGCGATTTCAACGGTAACCAGTTCCGCATTAACTACAAAGGCAAAGTCGCCGGTGATGAGATGAAACTTACCGGTGAAGTAGTAGGTATGGATCGCACGTTTGAGATGACCGCCAAGCGCTCCAAGTAAATTACGGCGGGGCCTTCCCCAGCCCCGCCAAAACTGCACCATAATTGGGGCATGGCCAGAGTAACTGAACTGCTCGTAAACGGCGGGCGCCGGCGCATCGATGCCGATGCCGACCGCATGCTGCTTTCCGTGCTGCGTGACGATCTGGACCTCACCGGCGCCAAGTATGGCTGCGGCGAAGGCCAGTGCGCCGCCTGCACCGTGCTGGTCGATGGCGTGGCCACCAAATCCTGTATCACCAAAGTCGGCGCGGTTGCCGGTAAGAAGATCGTCACCATCGAAGGACTCGCGCCTCAAGGCGGACTGCACCCCGTGCAGCAGGCCTTCCTCGATGCCGACGCCCTGCAGTGCGGCTACTGCACACCCGGCATGATCCTCGGCGCGGTCGCCCTGCTCCGCCGCACACCGAACCCCACCGAAGCTGAAATCGCCACCGGTATGAATGGCCATATCTGCCGCTGTGGAACTTACCCGCGCGTAATCTCAGCGATACATTCCGCCGCCGGCAAAGGAGGCAAAGCATGAGGCGCCGCGATTTCTTCGCCGTCCTGGGTGGCGGCATTATGGTGGTGCTCGATGAGGAAATCTGGGCGCAGGAGTCCGGCGGACCGCGTGGCGGCAATCAGCCCGCGCCCCTGGAGATCGGCGCCTGGCTGCACATCGGCGACACCGGCGTGATCTCGGTCTACACCGGCAAAGTCGAGGTCGGACAGAACGCGCGCACCTCGCTCACGCAAGCCGTACTCGAGGAACTGCACACTGCGCCCGCGAACGTCAAAATCGTGATGGCCGACACCGGCCTCACGCCCTTCGACATCGGCACGGTGGGCAGCATGACGACGCCGCGCATGTGGCCGCAGATTCGCAAAGCTGCCGCCGCGGCCCGCGAGATGCTCCTCGATCTGGCCGCGAAAAAGTGGAGCGTGGACCGCGCCACACTGGCCGTCTCCGGCGGCAAGATCACCTCCGGCACGCACTCCGCCACCTTCGGCGAACTCGCCAAAGGCGAGAAGTGGACGCGCACGATTCCTTCCGAAGTCCCGCTCACTGCCGCCCCTGCCTGGCAGGCGGCCGGCAAGTCGATGCCCAAGGTCGATGGCCGCGATATCGTCACCGGCGCGCACAAATATACCTTCGACATGAAGCGCCCCGGGATGCTGCACGCCAAGGTGCTCTACCCGCCGCAATTCGGCGCCACCCTGCTTTCACTCGATTCCGCCGCCGCCCAGACCATGCCCGGCGTGAAGGTGGTCCACGAGGGCAACTTCGTCGCCGTCGCCGCGCCCGAACCGGACGTCGCCGCCAAAGCGCTCGCCGCGCTCAAGGCGGAGTGGAAGCCCGTCACCGCTGAGGCCGACAGCCACAGCGTCTTCCAGTACTTCCGCCACACCGCGAGCGACGCGCCCGCGGCCGCTAATCTCACGGCCTACACCATCGCCTATATCGCGCACGTGCCGCTGGAACCGCGCGCCGCCATCGCCGAGTGGGAGGGCGACAAGGTCACCGTCTGGACAGGCTCGCAGCGTCCCTTCGGGGTGCGCAGCGAACTCGCGCAGGCCTTCAAAATCGCCGAGGAAAACGCGCGCGTCATCGTGCCCGACACCGGCTCCGGCTACGGCGGCAAGCACACCGGCGACGCCGCGATCGAGGCCGCGAAGCTCGCGCG
>JBDTPR010000066.1:0-15805 GCA_039932635.1 Candidatus Solibacter sp. | reverse complement strand
AATCCGGTCGTGGCCCCACTTCTGTAGGGTTTCTTCGGCGGTACGGGTGAAGCCAAAATCGATGGCGCGCGTGAAGAACTGTTCCGCTCCATCGATCTGCCGCGCCGCCAGTAGTTCCTGCGTGCGAATGATTCCGAGTTGCGCCCCCTGCTCCGACCCGATCAGGTTCTGCCCGCCCTCTCCGCGCGTCAACGAGAGGTACGCCGTGCGCATATGCCGTCCGCGCGCGAAGTATGCCAGCACCGCGGTCCGCTCATCGTCGGGATGCGCCGCGATGTGCAGCACGGTGCCGAGTTCATTCAGCTTGTTCAGCGATTGTTCGATTTCGGCGGAGCCCGAAAAACTGCGCTGCGCATGTGCCGGTACCAATGTGAGTGCGAATACAAAACCCAGAAAAGAGCGAACGCAGGAATTACGCATGTCTCCACATTTTAGCGAAGTAGGCCGATACCTGCTAACCTTGAAATAGCCAATCAGTGTATGACAAAAACTCTCAGGTCTCCTTTCAATCATGAAGTAGGTGGCAAGGTGGAGGGTTGCACCATCCTTGAGAAGCGGATCGTCATTCCTCCCAATCCAGACGAAAAACGGCGTGGCATCTACGACTACGTGGTGGAAGTGCCACCCACAGCCGCCGGAGTAAGCGGAGCAAAGGCCGCGAAGCGCACCATCAAGAGCCCAGCGCCCGCCCCCAAGGAAGGTTCCGGCGGTTTCACGCGAGCAACCCCCGAAGAAGTCGGTGGTGTCATCCGCCGCATCGGCAGCCGCTAAGCAGTTCACTGCACGGAATTCAGGTAGGCAATCAAATCCGCCACTTCTTGCGGACTCTTGAAACGCGGCCACGCGATGCCTGCCGTTTTCATTCGGTGCAGCATCTGCGGACCGTGCCGCCATAGTGCGGAAATGATAGTGACCTCGGAATATTTCGAGGCCTGGCCGGGCAACTGGCGGGCTCCGAATTGGCCGCCGGCGTGACAGGTCGAGCATTTCTGCTCCGTGAAGACCTTTTGCCCGTTGGCGATGCTGCCGCCGGGATAGACCAGTTGCCGCATCCACAGGTAGCTGAGGAGTTCGCGCATCTCGTCCTGGGTGAAGGTGGGTGGGGTCTGCAACATGCGCGGCGCGTGATTCCACATGTCCACGGCGATATCGGTGAGGCCCATGTTCTTCAGCCGGTTTTCCAGCGCCAGTTCTCCCTTGTGGCAATTCACGCAGCCCTTGGCCTCAAACAGCCTTTCGCCGCCGGCGCCGCTGGTATTGGAGAAATGCCCTTCCTGCTGATTGGTTTCCGGCAGGTCGCGCAGGTATACCAGAATGTCGGTCAGTTCCGCGCCGGTCAGCACCTGCCACTTCAGACCTCGGCGCGCAAATGCCTGCCGCATGCGGAAACTGTGATTCCACATCTGCTGCACCAGCAGAATCGGATCGGCCAGCGATTCCCATTTGGCGACGGGAGTGGCGCCTTCGGCCTTCGACTCGGTGATGCCGTGACAAGTTGCGCAATGCTTGCTCTCAAAGAGCAGCTTGCCGCTGGTGCCGGCGCCGGGCCTATCGAAGAAGCGCGCCGAGTAGAAGTAGGCGAATAGGTCGGCCGCGCCCTGCGGCGTCAATCGTGGAGTGGCGATTTTGGCGGATTCCATCGCGCCCCACATGGTGGGAGCGTGGTTCCACATGGCACTGGCGAAATGCGCGGGAGTGTAATCTCGATGCACTACGCGGCTCAAATCCAGGCCGACCTTGCCGCCGCGACCGTTGACTGCGTGGCATTTGATGCACTGCTCAGTCTCGAACAGTTTGGCTCCGCGCCGCGAGTCGCCGGGGATTACCGGCAGCACCGCGGCCTGCGCGGCCAGCATCGCCAGGCAACCGACTCCAAGCCCTCGCCTTATACCCATACACAGAGTATGTCGCGCGGCATTTTACGAATGCAACATGCCATTCAGAAGCCGCATCATTCCCACGCTGTCGTGGTGTTAACCTAATTTCGGAGAAGCACATGATCATTGGCGTTCCGAAAGAAATCAAAGATCACGAAACACGCGTAGGGCTGGTGCCCAGCGGCGTTCACGCGCTGCGCGAGGCAGGCCATGAAGTTCTGGTGGAAACTCATGCGGGCGAAGGCAGTTCGCTCACCGATCAGGAATATGTGGAAGCGGGCGCAACCGTGCTGACCAACGCGTCGGATGTCTGGCAGCGCGCCGACCTGGTGGTCAAGGTCAAAGAGCCGCAGAAGGCGGAGTACGATCACTTCCGCCCCGGCCTCATCCTCTTCACTTATCTGCACCTGGCGCCCCTGCCGGAACTCACCGACAAACTGGTGGCCTCCAAAGTCAGCGGCGTGGCCTACGAGACCATCCGCGAGCGCGATGGTTCCCTGCCCCTGCTCACACCCATGAGTGAAGTGGCGGGACGCATGAGCGTGCAAGTGGGCGCGCAGTATCTGGAACGCCCCAGCGGCGGGCGCGGCATTCTACTCGGCGGCGTACCCGGCGTGGCGCCGGCCAACGTGGTGATTCTCGGGGGCGGCATCGTGGGCACCAACGCGGCCAAAATCGCCGTCGGCATGGGCGCCCATGTGACGATCATCGATCGCAACCTCAATCGCCTGCGCGAACTCGACGACATCTTCAACGGGCAGATCGTCACGCTGGCTTCCAACGCCTGGACCATCACCGAGAATCTCAAGACCGCCGACCTCGTGGTGGGCGCTGTTCTCATCCCCGGCGCTTCGGCTCCCCGCCTGGTGCGTCGCGAGATGATTTCCAAAATGAAGCGCGGCGCGGTGGTGGTGGATGTCGCCATCGATCAGGGCGGCTGCTTCGAGACCTCGCATGCCACCACGCACACGGAGCCCATCTACTTCGTAGACGGCGTGCTCCATTACTGCGTCTCCAACATGCCTGCCGCGGTACCGCACACTTCCACGTTCGCACTCACCAACGCCACCTTCCCCTACCTGCTGGAGTTGGCGAATCACGGGCTGGAAGAGGCCTGTCAGCGTCACGCCGCGCTGCGCGAGGGCGTCAACACCTACAAGGGTCACGTCACCTATAAGGGAGTCGGTGAATCGCAGGGCCGCGAGTGGCACGCCATGGCCAGCGTCGGCTAGCCGCCATTTATTTCCCAATTTAAAAGGAGTACCCTTCGGACATGCTCACCCAGGATTCCGAAATCACACCTCCGCCCCTGACCGCGCTATCGGCGGATGAGCAGCTATTCCAAACCACCGTCCGCAGATTCGCCCGCGAGCAGATCCGCCCGTTCGTGCGCGAAATGGACGAGGCCGGCGCCTTCCGCAAGGACATCATCAAGCAGTTTTTCGACATGGGCCTGATGGGGATCGAGATCCCCGAGGAGTATGGCGGGCAGGGCGGAACGTTCTTCCAGTCCATCCTCGCGGTGGAGGAACTTTCGGCGGTCGACCCCTCCGCGGGCGTGATTGTCGATGTGCAGAACACCATCTGCAACAACGCGCTGCTGCGCTGGGCCACGGCGGAGCAGAAGGCCAAATATCTCCCGCGCCTGGCCGCCGACACGGTGGCGTCGTACGCTCTTTCGGAGGCCGGCTCCGGTTCCGACGCCTTCGCCATGGCGACACGCGCCGAGGATCACGGCGACCATTTCCTGCTCAATGGCCGCAAGCTTTGGATCACCAACGCGGCCGAAGCGGGCTTCTTTCTGCTGTTCGCCAATGCCAACCCCGAGGCCGGATATCGCGGCGTGACCGCGTTCCTGATCGAGCGCGATTTCCCCGGCTTCCAGGTTGGTAAGAAGGAGGACAAGCTCGGGCTGCGCGCCTCCTCCACCTGCGAACTGGTGATGGACAACTGCCGCGTGCCCCGCGAGAACGTGATGGGCGAGATCGGCAAGGGGTACAAGATTGCCATCGAAACCCTGAATGAGGGCCGCATTGCGATTGGCGCGCAGATGATCGGACTGGCGCGCGGCGCGTTGGATGCCGCCATCGCCTACGCGCGGGAACGCAAACAATTCGGCAAGCCGATCGGCGAGTTCCAGGGCGTACAGTTCGACTTGGCGAAGATGGCGATTCAGGTGGAAGCCGCCCGGCTGCTGGTCTACAACGCCGCCCGGTTGCGCGATGCCGGAATGCCCTTCCTCACGGAGGCCGCCATGGCGAAGTATTATAGTTCTGAGATCGCGGAGCAGGTGGCGTCAAAGGCCATCGAGGTCCACGGCGGGGTCGGCATCACCAAGGACTACCCCGTCGAGAAGTTATATCGCGATGCCAAGATCGGGCGTATTTATGAGGGAACCAGCAATATTCAACTGGTCACGATCGCGAAGAAACTCTTGGGCAAGTGAATCCGTCACTCATATTTGGGGGAATGATGCGCGTACTCGTAATCTCCGCGACACTCGCGGCCTTGAGCTTGCCCACGTGGGCGGCTGACGACGTCAATGCGGCCGATATCATACAGAAATTCGCCGCCAAGGAGATGGAATTCCAGCAGGCGCGCAACAACTACACCTACCGCCAGAGCGTGAAGATGGAAGAGGTTAACGGGGGCGGCAAGTGGGAAGAGGTGGACGATATCATCTTCACCCCTGAAGGAAAGCGCATCGAGAAAGTGGTGTACGCGCCCGTGATCAGCCTGCGCCAGATCAGCCTCTCGCCGGAGGATGTGCAGGATTTGCGCAACATCCAGCCCTTCGTGCTCACCACGCCCGAGATTCCGAATTACGACATCGCTTACCTGGGCAAGGAAAAGATCGACGACATCGGCTGCTACACGTTCTCCGTGAAGCCCAAGAAAATGTTGTCGGGCAAGCGCTACTTCGAAGGCCAGATCTGGGTGGACGATCAGGACCTGCAGATCGTGAAGACGTACGGGAAGGGTGTCGGCATCGTAAAGGGCGATCAGGCATTCCCCAAATTCGAAACCTACCGCGAACAGATCGACAAGAAATACTGGTTCCCCACTTACACGCGCGCTACCGATACGCTGCATTTCAAGAGCGGCGAGAATGTGCCGATCCGCATGACTGTGCGCTACCAGGATTACAAGAAGTACGAAGGCCGCTCGACGATCAAGTTCGGCGACGTGGTGGAAGACGGCAAGCCGACCGGGACCAAGCCCACGGATCCGCCGGTCCTCCCGCCGGCGACGAAGAAGAAGTAGAGCGGATCACGCATTTGTAGGGCGGACCCCCTGGTCCGCGTGGGACGCCCTCGTCCCGCCGCCGAGCGAAGCTCGGCCACCCCGAAAGCTCGGCCTACTGCACCGACACGCGCACCGCCGGCGAATCCACGCCATTGGCCCGCACTACCAGATCGCGTAGTCCGCTAACCGCGCCGGCCGCCACGCGAAAATTCACCTGGTAGACGCCCACGAAGCCGGGCGCCAGCCCAGCAAACTGAACGGGGCAATCGACCCCGCCGAGTGTCACTCGAACATCCGCCGACGCGGTCGCGGGAGGCGAGGCCGGCCCTCCCGCGCCAGTCGCAGGAGCATTCGCCACCGCCCCGAGTCCCGACACGTAGACGAAGGCATACTCATCGGAACGCAGCGGGTGCGCGGCATCCGACAGCGAGTAATCGGCCGCATGCACCACGATCGCGGCTGTCCCGTCGAGCGTGTACACGCCGGGCTGCACGGCCGCCAGCGGCACGTCCACAGAGGCGCTCGCCTGCGCATCGCGCGTAACCACCACAGTCGCCGAGGAGCGCCCAGCCACTTCGAAGGGCACCTGAAAATTCACCTGCTCCGTGCCCGCGACATTGCTCACCGAGTAGATCGGCGCCGCCACTCCGCCCACACTTACGGAGACGCCGCCCAACGAAACGGGCAGTGGCACGCGATCCGCGACCGTCACGCCCGAAGCGTCACGCACGCCCGCCGCGAACGCAGTGGCGAGCGATCCCGCCACCATGCCGGGTGCGAAGCTTGCGGCATTGGTCACCGCACTCGAAGTGAGCCGCGGCGCGGTGCTGCCATCGATGCGAAACACCGTGCCGGCCGCGCCATTGGCCAGATAAATTTCGCCCGCTTCATCCTCGCCGAACGTGGTAATCGTGAAGCCGGAAGACAGCACCAGGCGATTACTCCACGCGCCGGCCTGCTTCTCCAGAGCCCAAATTCTGCCGCTGCAATAATCCCCATACAGGTATAGCCCGCGCATGCCGGGAGAGCGCGTACCGCGATAAACGAAGCCGCCGGTCACCGAGCAACCGCCCGCCGCGTGCGTGTATTCCGCCACCGGCAGCGTGAGCCCGTCCATACGGCAGCCCGACTGGTAGCAATGCATGCCCTCCATCTGATTCCAACCGTAATTCTCACCGCCGCGACTCCCAGCCGGCTGGAGGTTCACCTCTTCGTAGGTATCCTGCCCGACGTCGGCGATCCACAAATCGTGGGTCACGCGGTCGAAGCTGAAGCGCCAAGGATTGCGCAGTCCATAGGCCCAGATCTCGCCGCGCGCGCCAGCCCGATTCACGAAGGGATTGTCGGCGGGAATGCGCACGTGGCCCGGGTCGCTCTCCACATCGAGGCGTAAGATCTTGCCCAGAAGCGCGCCCAGGTTCTGCCCGTTGCCCCTCGGGTCGCCGGCCGAGCCGCCATCGCCCATCGCGACATATAGGTAGCCGTCGGGGCCGAAGCGAACCTGCCCGCCATTGTGATTGGCGAACGGCTGCGCGATCTTCATCAGCACCACTTCGCTCGCGGCATCCGCGGTATCCACACCGGCCAACATTCGATACTGCGCGATCACGGTGTCGCCGTTCAGATCCGTGTAGTCCACGTAGAAGCGCTGCTTCTGCAAAAAGTCCGGCGGGAATGCCAGCCCCAGCAGGCCGCGCTCGCCGCTCGCACTGGTCTTGCCGCGAATATCAAGGAAGGCAGTGGCAGCCACACTCCCATTGCGCAGCGTGCGAACAACGCCGTTCTGCTGCACCAGAAACAACCGCCCGCTGCCATCCCCCGCATTTTGAATGTCGGTGATGTTGGCAACTCCCGACGCGACTTGTACCGTCCGAATGTCCTGCGCACCCAGCCCCAAAACGAGAATCAACGCGATCCCACAAAGCCTCATGCCTTTTACACTACGCCACGCGCGCCGGCTTGCGCAGTGAGGCAGAACACTTCCTACCGTCCGCGCAGACGGTCGATATTGCGGCGGTCGCGCTTGGAAGGCCTGGCCTCGCGGCCGCTCTCGAAGAGTCCCGTGGCCTTGCGTTCCTCCGCCATCTTGAGGCGGAGTTCCTTGCTGGCTTCGGTCTCGCGGTAAAAGGTCTGCGCCACTGCCGCGGGTCCGCGGATTTCGCTCAGGGCGAGGACTTCGATGCGGAAATCGCCGCCCGCGTTCTTCACTAAGAGCGAGTCGCCCAATTTGACTTCACGCGCGGGTTTGGCCGTTACCCCGTTGGACTCGATCCGCCCCAGTTCGCAGGCCTTGGTTGCCAGCGAGCGAGTCTTGAAGAAGCGCGCCGCCCAAAGCCACTTGTCGATCCGCATCACTTTATTGTCGCCTGATGACGGATGGACAGTGGGGCAGGCTGGCAGCCTGCGCGGCGGTTGGTTACCGCCGCAAGGTCGCACAACTGCGACACTCGGCGGGTTGCCAACCCGCCGCGGGCTGCCATTCTGCACCACAAAGCTTTCATCAAAGTTTCGCGGGCGGAACGCCCATGGCAACAGGCGGGGCTATCCTACGGCCACAGGCCGGCTGTCCTACGGCAACAGCAAAGGCCAGCCCGGAGCATTGTCGGCGCTTGAGCGCCAGAGATCCAGGGCCGCTGCCCGTTCTTCGGGCGAGGGATCGAAGGGGTACCAGCGCACATCGCCAGGTTCCTGAGAAGAAAAATGCAGACCGCCGTCGGGCGAACGATCGACGATTACATAGCGCAGACAGTCTGCTACAACTTTCGAATAGTGCAAACGGGTCACCGGGGGCTCACAGTTCACTTGGCTGGTTCCGGGGCGACCCTGCAGGGGGAAAGGCGATTTGAAGCGGGTTTGTGCAGTCGACAACGAGGTCTCCTCTCGAATGGTCATGATATGCCCAGGCATGGGGGTAAAGCAATACGTCGCCGATTTATCAATTTCATTATTAATGATGACTGCGTTTCGTGACGATCTGTAATAAACTTTGGTGGGGAACGCTCAATGGCCCGCCCGCGCACAATCACAAACGATAAAAAGCTCCTGATTGCCCTAATGCATACGGAGCGCCACATGACGAAAAAGGATATCGCCCGCGATCTCAAGATCAGCCCGTCGGCCGTCACCAAGGTGATTCAGGAGTGTTTCGCCGAGGGTCGGCTACGCCTGGTCTTCAATCGCGACGGCCTCTCCGCGCAGCAACTGGACCTCCTGCAGACCATTGTGACAGGAGCCTCCGACCTGCGAAAGCGACTCGCAGCATTGCCCAAGGATAGCGGCGCGGTGGTCACCGATCCCGAGGTCCGCGTGTTCGACAGCGGCAGTTCCGACACCACCCCGGCAGCCTGGGCCACACGCCTGGAAGTCTTCGGAAGGGCTGCCGCGCCGTACCTTGGCGACCTCATCTCCAACGCGCGCGTGGTGGGCACAAGTTGGGGCGAAACCTTCGCCTCCGTCGTGCGAGCCCTGCGCGACCGTCCGCCGCTGCGCCCCAAGCGCCCCATCCAGTTCTTCGGACTCTGCGGCGAAATGCTGCAGGGGCCGCCGCGCAAAGTCAGCGCCTCCAGTCTCGCCCATCAGTTGGACCTGATCGTCAATGCCGACCCCTCGCACTCGCATTCCTACTGGCTGGCCGGCGTGCCATCACGCCTGCCCAAAAAGGGGGAAGGGCTCACCGAGGAAGAATGCGAGGCGGTCCGCCACTATATACGCCTGCTGCCCGGTTATCGCAAGGTCTTCGGCGCACAACCCGGCAGCCCGCCGCTCAAGGAAAGCGAGGCGCCGCTGATCGATCGGGCCGACCTGATCCTTACCAGCTGCGGGCCCAAAGAGCGGCCGCTCGGATACGGCGGCGTGCAGGAACTCCATGCCGCGGGGCTCTCGCTAATCGAAGCGCGCCGCATGCTGGTGGGTGACATCTCCGGCTACCTTCTGAAGAATCCCGGCGTGAAAGACCGCGAGGGACGCATCCAGGCCATCAACGACCGGCTGGTCAGCGTGGACATGCCCGGCAAACTACGTGCCTGCTCTGCGCGGGCGCGCGCCGGACGCGGCGCTGGGACGGTTCTGTGCTGCATCGGCGCCAATAAAGTGGAGACTGTGCTCGAGATCGCGCGCCTCGGCCTCGCATCCAAAATCGTGCTCGATCTCGACCTGGCGAACGAACTGCTTCGCCGCCTCTGACCTGCCTGTGTGGGGCAGGATGGCATCCTGCGGCCGATTGTCAATCGGCCCGGCGAGCGGAGCTCGCCCAGTAAGGTGCGCCAGATCTGACCGCGCTACCAGGGATTGCGGTTGATGATCGACACCCGGAACAGCGGTTTCTCTTTCTCCTCTGGTTCCATGGTGTACTGCTGGGTGGTCTGCTTGGGGTCGTAATCGCGCCACAACCAGGCCAGCGATTCCGGCAGATCGAGACCCGCCTGCGCGCCGCCATGCGCCGCCGTGCCGAAGCGGAAATGGAAATCGTAGTCCATCAGCTTCAGGGAATTCGCCATCTGGATATTCTGCGCCGGCCACGACCCATGATTGTTCTCCAGGTCGTCGGCGCCATCGCTCATCCAGATGCGGATGTTGCGCTTGGGTTCCTTACGGACTTTGAAGGGGTAGACATTGCCGCCCTCCAGCTTGTCCTGCGGGCGCCATTGGATGGACGTGAAACTGCCCACGGCTGAATGCACTCGGCTGAATTTTTCGGGCATCAGCCACGCGACATTGAAGGCGCAGATGCCGCCCGACGATTCGCCGGCGATGGCGCGGCTGTAGCCGTCCGGCCGCAGCTTGTAAGTCTTCTCGACTTCGGGCAGGACTTCCTCCATGAGGAAGCGGGGATACTTATCGCTGACGGTGTCGTACTCGATGGAGCGCATGGCGCGCCCGCTCAACTGTCCCGGCGAGATCATCACGTGGACCATCGGGGGAAGCAGTTTCTGCGCCACCAAATTTTCGGTCACGGTGAACAGGCGAATGCGCGAGTACTCGCCGATCAGACCCTGGCCGTCCTGCCACACCATGAGCGCCGCCGGCACAGCAGGATCGACACCGGGAGAAGCGTACACCCAATAGTCCGACGTCATCCCCTCGTAGATCTTACTGGTGATGCTCAATTTTTCACTGACCTTGCCCTTGGGGACGCCGGGCTTGGCGTAGGAATCGGGGTTGTACCCGATGGCGTCGCCGCGCGCACCGAGCGCCTTACCCGCCGCCGAGAACTGGTAGGAGTGCGTCACGCCGGTGCGCATCTTGGTGAGCAGCATCCAGAGCGTGGAGCCTTCCACCTGCTTCATGGGCAGCGCCGGCTGACTGTCAACCGAGACGGAAACGGCCGCCGGATTATCGTAGACAAAGAGGAAGTCCTGTCCCCAGACAGTGACGCCATTGCGGGCGGAGGGCGTTTTGGCGATCTTCTCCTTCAATCCCGGCGCAGCGGGACCCTGCCGGGCCAGCGCGATCAATTCTTCCATGGGGGCGGTCTGCGCCAGGAGCGCGGACGAGGCGAGCAAAAAGAGGGCAAGTTTCTTCATTCCGGCAATCAGTATATACCAGCCAAAATGACCCAACCCGCCTGCCGGCGGGGCGCGCCGCCAATTAATAAATGGGTCACCACTCTATTGTTGATAGCTCCGATCAATTCTTTTTGTGCGCTGCTCCACCCGGCCTCTGGCATACTGACCCTAATGTCAGTTGCCGTTTTACGCACGGATCACCACGCGAAAATATCGCTTGACGTGTTCCTGCGTCTGACCGCTATGGATGTCTGTTGCGGTCCGCCCACAGCCCCCTGAGTCCCACACCATTCGTTTGCCCGCCAGGGCATTTCATCAAAAGGAAAGATCGATATGAGCGATACGCCCATACTGTGGGAGGAGACTGTCCAAGGCGGCGCCACCTGGTCGCACGTCTTGAAACGCGGGGCCGCGCTGCGTATTACGGACCCGGAAGGCGGAGCCAATGCGGCCGCGATTTTTTACAATTTCGAGTGCCCGGTAGAGCGCTACAACATGCCGGACACGTTGAAGGCGCAGCACATTGCGCGCCTCACCGCGGGAACCGCGCTGTATTCCGATATGGGGCGGGTGCTCTGCTCCATCACCGGCGATTCGGTGGGGTGGCACGACCCGATCGGGGGCTGTTCGAATGCCGGAATCGTGCGCGCGAAGTACGGCGAAGGCCGCTATCAGGAATGCCGCAACGCCTGGCATAAGAACGCACTCGACAGCTTCCTGGTGGAACTCGGCAAGTGGGGATTGGGCGCGCGTGACCTCGTGCCCAATGTAAATTTCTTCAGCCGCGTCACGGTCGACGAAGGCGGCGGCATGAACTTCCGACCGGGGAATTCCCGGGCGGGCGATTGGGTGGAACTGCGCGCCGAGATGAATGTTCTGGTGATTATCAATACCTGCCAGCATCCGATGGACCCGAGTCCGCAGTATGCGCCCAAGCCCGTGCAGTTTTCGATTCGCCGCGTACCGGCGCCCGCGGCCGACGACCCGTGCCGCATCTCGTGCCCGGAAAACGAACGGGGCTTCACCCTGACAGAACGGTATTTCCTATGAGCGGAATTCAATTGGTGGAAAGTCAACTCAAGCCGTCCGACGCCGTGTACAGCCAGGAGGTTGCGGCAGGCGAGCCATGGGTGCACGAGGTGCTCCGCGGACAGACGCTGCGCATCGTGGACCTGCGCGGCAATCAGGCGGCCGACACGCTTTTCTATAACGCCCACGACTACGCGGACCGCTATAGCGCGCAGGATACGATTCGCGAGCAGGGCAACATCTATCTGACTACCGGCAGCAAACTGATGTCCACGCGCGGCACCCATTTGCTGACCATCGCGGCGGACACCTGCGGACGCCACGACACTCTGGGCGGCGCCTGCGCCAACGAGAGCAATATGGTGCGGTACGCAATCGATAAGCGTCACATGCACGCTTGCCGCAGCAGCTTCCTGAAGGGGCTGATTGATTGGGGCCAAGGCATGGAGAAGCGCGATATCACCAGCAACATCAATTTCTTCATGAATGTGCCGGTGACATCGGAAGGCGCACTGACGTTTGAAGACGGCATTTCGGAACCAGGGAAATACGTGGAACTGCGCGCCGAGACAGATGTCCTGGTGGCGATCAGCAATTGTCCGCAACTCAACAACCCGTGCAACGCGTACGATCCCACGCCGGTGCAGGTGCTGATCTGGAAGGCCGCGGAAAACTGATGTTTCGGAAAGTTCTGATTGCGAATCGTGGCGCCATCGCCTGCCGCATCATACGCACGCTGCGGCGCATGGGCGTAGCCTCCGTGGCCGTCTATTCGGAGGCGGACCGCCACTCGCTGCACGTACGGCAGGCCGATGAAGCGGTGGCGATCGGGCCTGCGGCGGCGGCACAGAGTTACCTGTCGGTGGACACGCTGCTCGACGCCGCGACACGTACCGGCGCGGAAGCAATTCATCCAGGCTACGGATTTCTGAGCGAGAGTGCGGGGTTCGCCGAGGCCTGTGCGGCGCGCGGCATCGTCTTCATCGGGCCAACGCCGGCGCAGATGCGCGATTTCGGACTCAAGCACACGGCGCGAGCCATCGCGGCGCAGGGCGGCGTGCCGTTGTTGCCCGGCACCCCACTGTTGGCGTCGGTGGATGAGGCGTTGGAACGGGCCGCGGTAATCGGGTATCCGGTGATGCTGAAGAGTACCGCGGGCGGCGGCGGAATCGGTATGCGGTTGTGCCGCGATACGGGCGAACTGCACGGGGCGTTCGAAGCGGTGGAACGCTTGAGTACGGCGAGTTTCGGCACAAGCGGGCTGTACCTGGAAAAATTCGTCGAGAATGCCCGCCACATCGAGGTGCAGATTTTCGGCGATGGCGCGGGCGGCGTGGTCGCGCTCGGCGAGCGCGATTGTTCGGCGCAGCGGCGCAATCAAAAGGTGATCGAAGAGACGCCGGCACCCGGCCTCAGCGAGGCGTCCCGGGCCGCGCTCTTCGATGCCGCGCTCCGCCTGGGACGCGCGGTGAAATACCAGTCGGCGGGCACGGTGGAATTCATTTACGACAACGACACCGGCGCCTGGTATTTCCTGGAAGTGAATACACGCCTCCAGGTGGAGCACGGCGTCACCGAAGAGGTCACGGGCTACGATTTGGTGGAGTGGATGGTGCGGCAGGCGGCGGGCGAGATGGCGCCGCTGGAAAGCCTCGCGATTCGCCCGAGCGGCTGCTCCCTGCAGGTGCGGCTCTATGCCGAGGATCCGGCGAAGGACTTTCAGCCCAGCGCGGGACGGCTTTCGCTGGTGGCATGGCCGGCAGAGGCGCGCGTAGAGACGTGGATGGAGGCTGGCGCCACGATCACGCCGTATTACGACCCGATGCTAGCCAAAATTATCGTGCACGCGGCGGACCGTCCGGCCGCGCTCGATCGCATGCGGGCGGCGCTCGCGGAATGTCGCGTGGAGGGCATCGAGACCAATCTCGACTACCTGCGGCAGATCTTGAACGATGCGGCCTTCGCGGCGGGCGGCATCACCACGTCGTACTTGCGCGGCTTCGACTACCGGCGGCGCGCCGTGGACGTGATCGATGGCGGCGTGCAGACCACGGTGCAGGACGTGCCTGGAAGACTCGGGTACTGGCACGTGGGGGTGCCGCCCTCGGGTCCGATGGACGATCTCGCATTTCGCGCAGGGAATCGACTGGTGGGGAATGCGGAGTCAGCTGCGGGGCTCGAGATTGCCGTGATGGGGCCCACGCTGCGCTTTGCATGCGACACCACGATCGCGCTCACTGGAGCGGATTTCGGAGCGAAATTAAATGGCGCCCCAGTGCCATACTGGCAGGCGGTCGCCGTATCCGCAGGCGCGGTGCTGGAACTCGCCACGGCGCAAGGCGCGGGCGCTCGCGCGTATCTCGCCATCGCTGGCGGCATTGCCGTGCCCGAGTATCTCGGCAGTAAAAGTACATTCATCCTCGGAGGCTTCGGCGGCCACGCGGGGCGCGTTCTGCGGGCCGGCGACGTCCTGCATATCGAGAAGGATGAACCTGCCCATCAGAGCCGCGACCGTAAGGGAGCGGTGTCTCCCCCACCTTATTCTCACGAGTGGGAAATCGGCGTCATCTATGGACCTCACGGAGCCCCCGATTTCTTCACCCCCGAAGACATCGAAATGTTCTTCGCCACCTCGTGGAAGGTGCATTACAATTCCGACCGTACCGGCGTCCGCCTAATCGGACCGAAGCCCAAGTGGGCGCGCAAAGATGGCGGCGAGGCGGGGTTGCACCCCTCCAACATCCACGACAATGCGTATGCCGTGGGCACGGTGGATTTCACCGGCGACATGCCAGTCATCCTCGGACCCGACGGTCCGAGCCTGGGCGGCTTCGTCTGCCCCGCCACCATTCGCCACGACGAACTCTGGAAAATGGGCCAATTGCGCCCAGGCGACCTAGTCCACTTCCACTGCCAAACCCGCGAAGACCCCGTACTTCGTCAGGCTCCCGGCATCGTCTGCCGCGCCGATGGCGACCGCTCTCTACTGGTGGAATACGGGCCCAACGTGCTCGACCTGAATTTGCGATTCCGTGCGCACGCGCTGGAGCAGCAATTGCGCGCCGCCGCCCTCCCCGGAATCATCGACATCACGCCCGGTGTGCGGTCGTTGCAAATCCACTACGACACCGCGCATCTGACTCGCGAAACCCTGCTGGATGCGCTCGACGCCTGTGAGCAGCGCATCCCCGATCTCGACGACATTTCGGCCCCGTCGCGCATCGTGCACCTGCCGCTTTCCTGGGAAGACCCCGCGACGCTGCTGGCCATCCGCAAGTACATGCAGTCGGTGCGGCCCGACGCGCCCTGGTGCCCGAGCAATATCGAATTCATACGCCGCATCAATGGTCTCGATTCCGTAGACGACGTACGCCGTCTCGTCTTCGACGCCAACTACCTGGTGCTCGGCCTGGGCGATGTCTACCTGGGCGCACCCGTCGCGACGCCGGTGGACCCGCGGCATCGTCTGGTGACCACGAAATACAATCCGGCGCGCACCTGGACCCCGGAAAATGCGGTGGGCATCGGCGGCGCCTACATGTGTGTGTACGGCATGGAAGGTCCCGGCGGTTACCAGTTCGTGGGTCGCACGCTGCAGATGTGGAATACCTTCCACGCTTCCCCGCCCTGGCTGCTGCGCTTCTTCGATCAGATTCGCTTCTATCCGGTCAGCGCCGCGGAGCTGCTCGAAATCCGCGAAGATTTTCCGCACGGCGGCTATCCGCTGCGCATCGAGGAACAGGAATTTCGCTTGAAGGATTACCACGCATTTCTGGATTCGATTCGCGGTGAAAGCGCGGCCTTCAAGGGCCGGCAACAGGCCGCCTTCGAAGCCGAGCGCGAGCGTTGGGCACTGGCCGGTGCGGACCAGTTCGTAGCGGCGGAGAACGATGGCGCGGGCGAAGCGCCGCTGGATGCGGTACCCGAAGGCTGCCGCGCGGTGTGTTCGCCGGTGACCGCGAGCGTGTGGAACATCGCGGTGGAAGCCGGGCAGAAGGTCCAGGCCGGCCAGAAGTTGATGGTGCTGGAAGCCATGAAGATGGAGATCGCGGTGTCGGCGCCGGGCGCGGGCACGGTGGAAATGCTGAACTGCGCGCCGGGCGCAATGGTCAGCGCGGGCCAGCGTCTGGTGACGCTACGTCAGGAGGC
>JBDTPR010000065.1:0-15919 GCA_039932635.1 Candidatus Solibacter sp. | reverse complement strand
GATAGCCTGCCGCTCAACGCGCAGATCAAACTGCTCCGCTTCCTGCAGAACAAGGAGTACCGTCCCCTCGGCTCCAGCAAGACGCTGACGGCCGACGTTCGACTGGTAGCCGCTACCAATGCCGATCCCGCAGCCGCTTTAAAGAGCGGCAAGATGCGACAGGATCTCTACTACCGGCTCAGCGTGATCCCCATGCGACTGCCGCCCTTGCGGGAACGGCGCGACGATATCGCACTGCTGGCGGCTCACTTTCATGCGCGCTACGCGTGCGAATACGGCAAGAGCCTTTCCATCCTGCCGGCTGAAGTTGTGGACCGGCTGATGATGCACGATTGGCCGGGCAACGTGCGCGAACTGGAAAACGCCATTGCCCGCCTGGTGGCACTAAGCGATTCGGGCCGCCTTTGTGCCGACGATCTCGATTTGCCCGTCGAGAACAACACGGATCCCACATCGCTACGCGCCGCCAAAGGCCAGTTCGAAAGAGCCTACATCGAAGAGAAGTTGCGCTCCAGCGGCGGCAACATCAGCCATGCCGCTCAGGCCGCCGGCAAAGACCGGCGCGCCTTTTGGGAACTCATCCGCAAGCACCACATTGAAGTCGGCCAGTTCCGAATCCCATCCCCCACGGTCAGCTAATAACAAACCAGCGTCACAGAGTGCCGGTCTGACACCGCAAACGCGAGTGGCGATCCCGTGCGCGTATTCGTGCGCCGCACTATTGGTAGGATGCTTTCACCCTCCCACCAGGACAAATTTATCCTATCTGGAGCGGCACAAGTTCAAGCGCCCGATATGGCTCACAGCATGGCCCTCCGCGTGCCATTTCGCAGCACGCAGGGTAAGATCGTGCGCGGCACCTTCGAAGCTATCCTTTCCTATTTGTCGAAACACCCTGAGGCAACCGATACGTTGCAAGGAGTTATGTGGTGGTGGCTGCTCGAAGAGCCAGCTCCCCCATCCTCCGCTCATGTCAAAGCAGCCCTAGACGAAGCTGTGCAGCGTGGCCTCATCATGCAGATCAAGGCCGGCGATGGACAACTGCGCTACGCCCTGGCCCCGGGGAAACTACCTGAGATCTGTAAACTCCTGGACTCAGATCCGGACCTTGTATAAGGTGGGGCACAACGTGCTTAGTAACTGCTCGTCGTTCTTGAGCGAGAAGGAGACTGAATGCCAGTTACACCGACTTACCCCGGCGTCTATATCGAAGAAGTTCGCAGCGGCGTCAGGACCATCACCGGAGTTCCCACATCCATCACAGCCTTTGTTGGCCGGGCGCTTCGCGGACCCGTTGACGATCCGCTACGCATAAGTAGCTTTGCGGATTTCACACGTATCTTCGGCGGCCTCTCGTCGAGCAGCCTGATGAGCTACAGTGTCCAGCAGTATTACCAGAATGGCGGTAGCGAGGCGGTTATCGTGCGCGTCGATAACGGCGGCGTGGCGGCCAGCATAGGCCTGCCCTCCGGTACCGTGGTGGGGCCCACCATCCGCGCCGGCAGTAGGGGCCTGTGGGGCAACTCCCTTCGTGCTCGCGTGGACCGCGCCAGCGGAGGCACTTACGATCTGTTTGTCCGAGACATGGGCAGCGGCGCCGAAGAGCGCTACTTCTCCGTGGATAACTCGGGCTCCGGTCCGCGCGCCCTGGTCAACCTCTTGCAATCTTCCCAACTGGTGGAGTATGTCAGCGCCGGCGCCGGCGCACCCTCCGCACATGTCGCGGTGCCCTCGGGCGATTGGTTTACCGAAACCGCCACTCCGCCCACGCAATACACCCAAGCCACCTTGGGCCTGGATGGCAGCGATATTACTCTCACCGAAGTGGAAGGCGACGAAACCCTCAAGACCGGTATCTATGCCCTGTTGAAGACGGACATCTTCAACCTGCTGGTCATCCCGCCTTACACCAGCGCCGCCGAACCTACCGCGGGTACTCTGGACAAGGCCGCCAAGCTCTGCGCCGATAAGCGCGCCATGCTGCTGGTGGATGCGCCAGCGGCGTGGACCGTGGCCGACGCCAGCGGTTCCGCGCGCGATTCCTTTGTCCAGACCTTCTCCACCACCAACCAGCGCAACGTCGCGCTCTATTTCCCGCGCCTGCGCATCGCGGATCCCAACCAGGGCGGCGCGCTTGCCACCTTCGCCCCCTCCGGCGCCTTGGCCGGAATCTTCGCCCGTACCGACGGAGAGCGCGGCGTCTGGAAAGCTCCCGCCGGCACCGACGCCGGACTCGGCGGCGTTTCGGAGCTAACCGTTAAGTTGACCGACGCCGAAAATGGCCGCCTCAATCCGCTGGCCGTCAATTGCATCCGCACCTTCCCCGTCTACGGCACCATCGTCTGGGGCTCGCGCACGCTGCGCGGCGCGGATGCGCTGGCCGATGACGATTACAAATATGTTCCGGTCCGCCGCCTCACGCTCTTCCTCGAAGAGAGCCTGTTCCGCGCCACTCAGTGGGTAGTCTTCGAACCCAACGACGAACCGCTCTGGTCGCAGATCCGCCTCAACGTCGGAGCCTTCCTGAACAGCCTGTTCCGCCAGGGTGCGTTCCAGGGCCGTTCGCCCCGTGAAGCCTATTTCGTCAAATGCGACAGTGAGACCACTACGCAGAACGATATCAATCGCGGCATCGTCAACATCGTCGTCGGTTTTGCTCCGCTCAAACCCGCGGAGTTCGTGATTATCAAGATCCAGCAGATGGCCGGCGATATCGCGGTCTAGGAGAACGAATATGGCTCAATTCACAGTCAACGCGCAACGGTTCGATCCGTATAAGAACTTCAAGTTTCGTGTCAAGTGGGATGGCCGCTACGTAGCGGGGATCAGTAAGGTCAGCTCGCTGAAACGCACCACCGAAGTGGTCAAACATCGCGATGGGGCGGACGCTTCCCACAGCCGCAAATCGCCCGGTAAAACCGAGTACGATGCGGTCACGCTGGAACGCGGCGTAACCCACGATCTGGAGTTCGAAAAGTGGGCCAACAAGGTTTGGAACTTCAGCTCCGGTCTGGGCACCGAGGTGTCGCTCAAGGATTTCCGCAAGGAAATCATTATCGAGATCTACAATGAGGCCGGCCAACTCGCCCTCGCCTATAAAGTGTTTCGCTGCTGGGTCTCCGAGTATCAGGCCACGCCGGATCTGGATTCCAACGCCAACGCCGTCGCCATCCAGCACATCAAGCTCGAAAACGAAGGCTGGGAGCGAGACCTGGACGTTCAGGAACCGGCCGAGCCCAGTCTGTAACGCCGCCGCTCTCGGGGACCCCAAATGGCTGACGATATCCGTTGTCCGTCATCCGCCGAACTGGTCGGCATCTGGGAGCGCGGCCTTGGCCGTCCGGGTCATGAGCGGGCCCTGATGCTGCTGGAGAAGGCTTGCCCCGGCTGGTCTGCCGAAGATCTGGCGCGCTGGACTGTGGGCCGTCGCGATGCGGTGCTATTCCGGCTTCGCCAGGCGCTCTTCGGCGAAGGCCTGGCTAGCGTGGTTCGTTGCGCCAACTGCCGCGCGGAGGTGGAGCTTTCCTTCGCCCTGTCCGACATGTGGCTTCCGGGCGAAGCAACGGCGCCCGGTAAAGGATCAGTCAGTATGGCCGGCTATGACGTACACTACCGCGCACCCAACTCCCAGGATGTGGCGGCCGTACTCCACGAACCTTCGGTGGGCGCGGCCCGTCTTCGACTGCTGGAACTTTGTATCGAGAGCGTCTCTCCGGATGGCGAAATGCCCGAGGAAGTCTGTGCCGCCGTGGTGTCCGGCATCGCCGCCGCGGACCCCGTGGCGGACCGCCGGCTCAACGTGGTCTGTGAGGAGTGCGGTCATCAATGGGAAGAGATCTTCGATATCGCAGTCTGGCTGAACTCTGAAATCGCCACCTGGGTGCGCCGCATGCTGCGTGAGGTGCACGCTCTGGCGGCTGCCTATGGCTGGCGCGAGGAAGACATCCTGAACATGAACCCCACGCGCCGGCAAATCTACCTGAGCATTCTGGCCCAAGCATAGTCATGAGAGACCAACCCATGTCCGGCAGCTATGGAGATTTCCTGGAAGTGTTGGCCACGCGCGTCCTCCATGAAGACCGTGTGCTGCAGCCCCGGCGCGCTTCGATGTTCGAAAGCGAGCTTCCCGGCATGGAGGAAGTCCCGGAGCGAGAGCCTCTGGGGGTTGCCGCTCTGCTGCGCGTCCAACCGGCCAGTTCATTGACTGTGGAACCCGTGGTGTCGCCTGCCGCCCGGCCGGAGACGCCCGCGCAGCAGCCGCTGGCCCCTGTGGCGCAAGCTCCGCTCCCGCCCCTGCGCGCCGCTTACCGGCCCGAACCGCAAGACGACTCCGTGCGCGCGCCTGGAACCGTTGCCATACAACTCACTGCGCCGGCCAATCTGACAACTGCCGCAGCGCCGCCGCGCGCCGCCGTCGATGCCATCCGCACCGCTCTCGGACGTGAACGCGCTCGCCTCGGGCTGGGCGCTGCCAGGCCCATCGAGGCCCGCATCGCGCCGCCGGCGCAGCCTCCCGCGCTCCTGGCATTGGAACGTATCGAGAACACCGCCTTCATTTCCCTGGAGGCCCCGGCGCGCCCGCAGCTCACGGCGCCTGAGCCCGCCGTCCGCATCGCGGCGCGCGCCGCCGTTGCCGAACCAATCGTCCACATCCACCAGCGCGCCGTGCCGGCGCCGCCGAGTCAGCCCGCCTCCCGTGCCGCCGCCATTGTGAACCAGCCTGCCCTGGTCGCCCACCTTCTACCGGAAACCCGCAATCTCGCGCCGCTCTTCAAACCTGCCACGCCGCCGCCCGAGGAGACCACCGTGGAGATCACCATTGGCCGCCTGGAAATTCATGGCGCCGCCGCAACGGCTGCCGCGCCGCGCAAGACTCCGCCGCGCCAACCTGAAACGTCGCTAAAAGACTATCTACGGTCACTACCGCCCTGGCGCAAATTGTCCGCGACGCCGCGCAATCCGCCATCCCCGGCTCGGATGTTCTCACGGAGCGTCCCGACACCGTCGCCCTCACCCAGCCGCGAGTCCGCCTCTTCCTCTATCAGGTCACGCCCAACCCCGCGCTGCGCAATAACGATCTGCCTACGCGCACCGCCACCGGAGAGGCCCGCCAGCGCCCCACCGTCGCCATCGACCTGCGCTACATGCTTGCCTTCTACGGCAATGAAGCCCTGCTCGAGCCGCAACTCATGCTGGGCGCCGTGGTGCGGGATCTCCACGCCAAGCCGGTTCTCACTCCGGACATGATCGCCAACGCCATCGCCAGCCAACCCTTCCTGACGAATTCCAACCTTGCGGATTCCATTGAACAGGTGAAAATCGTCGCCCATCCCATGGATCTCGAAGAGCTCTCCAAGCTCTGGTCCGTTCTCTATCAGACTCCGTACACCCTCACGCTCGGCTATCAGGCCAGCGTAATCCTGATCGAGTCCACGGACCCGGCTTCCCCTGCGCTCCCCGTGCTGCGCCGCGGAGAGCTGGATCGCGGTGTGGAAACTCTACTCGGAGCCTTTCCGCTGCTCGATAGCATTCATATCGGTGAAATCGCGGACCCCGTTGCCCGCCTGCGCCTGCCCTCTTACCCCAACGCGCGCATGGGCGCCATCCTCACCGTACGCGGACGAAATCTCGGTGGCGACACGGTTACCCTCACATTCAGGCACGCCAACCTGCTTGCGCCCATCGTCGTAACTATTCCGCCCGCGGATCGCACCGCTACCCAGGTCATCACCGCCATACCCACCGGACCGGCCGCCGATGTCGCCTGGCCCGCCGGACTCTATCAGGTGGAACTGGCGCTCACCACCGCCTCCGGAGTCCGCACCTCCAATCGCATCAATTTCTCGCTCGCGCCGCAGATCACCGGGATCGCTCCGGCCAGCCCCATTGCCGGAGCCGGCACGGATGTCACGCTGACGGTTTCCTGCAGTCCGCAGGTGCTGCCCGGCCAGTTGGTGAGCGCACTTTTCGCCGGTCGGGACATTCCCGCCGAACCGCATCCGCTGCCGGTGGGCTCGGTCGATTTCGTTGTCCGACTCGCGCCGGTCGCCGGTCCGGAACTCCTCCGCTTGCGGGTGGAAGGGGTGGACTGTCTGCCCTTTATCATCGCCGGTACGCCGCCTCTGCCGGAGCTCGACAATTCCCAAAAGGTGCAAATCACATGAGCCCGGCGGCGCAGAAATCCCCAGCCACATCAGCGGCCTCGTCCCAGAAATCCTGGACCGAAAGCAACAACACCTACCTCTCCGCCGCACTGGAGTGGCTGCGCCTGCGTCTCCAGCGGCTTGCCGCACTACAGGCGCCCCCGTCCCCGCCGGTTGAAGAATGCCAGCCGGAGCCCCCAGCCGCTCCGCAGAGCCTGCTCGCCTGGCTCCTCGGCCCTCCGTCCGCCACGCCTCGCAAAGTGCTGAGGCCCAAATCTCCGCCGGAGCCCATAGACTTTGACGCCCTCATCGCCGGAGCCGCCGAGCGATTGGCGACTGCCGCTCAAACCATGGATCCGCCGCCGGCCCTGACGATTCTGGCCGATCGCTTCTCCCTCTCTCCGTTTGAGCGCGACCTGCTGCTGCTCTGCGCCGCGATGGAATTGGATAGCGGCATGGGCGCCCTCTGTGGGCGGGCCCAGGGCGAAGCCACCGTTCGTCCGCCCACATTTTCGCTTGCCTTTGCGACCTTCGAAAACCCGACCTGGGATGTCATGTCTCCGGAACGTCCTTTGCGCTTCTGGCGCCTGATCGAACCCACGCAAGGCCCATCCCAGCCCCTCACCGCCGCCGCCCTGCGCGCCGACGAGCGCATCGTCAACTACATCAAGGGCATGAACTACCTGGACGATCGCATAACCCATCTGCTCGCCTCGGTGCAGCCTGCGCCCGCCCCCTTGCCGCCTTCCCAGGAATCCATCGCCACCGCAATCGTCACTAGCGCCACCGCCTATGCCAGCGCACCGCCTGTGATTCACCTTATGGGTGCGGACCTCCCCAGCAAGCAATGGGTGGCCAGCCGCGTATGCCACAGCCTAGACCTCTCACTCATGAAGTTGCGCGCGGACCTGCTGCCGCCCGGCCCCTCGGAAACGGAAAACCTGGCGCGTCTCTGGCAGCGCGAATGCACGCTGCTGCCCCTCGCTCTCTACCTGGACGCGCAGGATGCGGATAAGGAACTTACCGTCGTCAATCGCTTCCTGGGACGCACCGCCGGCCTAGTCTTCCTCGGTACGCGCGAGGCCGTGCCCGGCCTGTCGCAGGAGACGCTGGGTTTCGATATCGCCAAGCCCACCCGCCTGGAACAGCGCGATCTGTGGCGCGGAATCCTGGGCACTGCCCGGGAGGCCGAAGCTCACGCGCTTGCCTCCCAGTTCAATTTCAGCCTCGCCGATATCGAACGCATCGCGCGTCAGGCGCAGGGCGCCGCCGCTGCTCCCACCCGCGAGCGCATTTGGCATCTCTGCCTCCTCACCGCGCGCCCCAGGCTCGAGAGCCTGGCGCAGCGCATCGAAGTCAAGGCCGATTGGGACGCCCTGGTGATCGCCGAATCCGAGCGCAGCCTGCTCATGCAGCTTGCATCCCAGGCGCGCAGCCGCATGCGTGTCTATGACGATTGGGGCTTCGCCCGCCGCATGAATCGCGGCACGGGCCTCACCGCCCTCTTCGCCGGGGAAAGCGGCACCGGTAAGACCATGGCCGCCGAAGTCATCGCCAATGAACTCGGTCTCGACCTGCACCGCATCGATCTCTCTGGCGTGGTCAGCAAATATATCGGTGAAAGCGAAAAGAACCTGCGCCGCGTCTTCGATGCGGCTGAAGACGGCGGCGCGATTCTCTTCTTCGATGAAGCCGACGCGCTCTTCGGCAAGCGCAGTGAGGTCAAGGACAGCCACGATCGCTACGCCAACATCGAAGTCAATTACCTTCTGCAGCGGATGGAAGCCTTCAGCGGTCTGGCCATCCTCGCCACCAATATGAAGAGCGCCCTGGACCCGGCCTTCGTCCGCCGTCTGCGCTTTATCGTCAATTTCGCCTTCCCCAGCGCCGTCGACCGGAAGCGCATGTGGGAACGCGCTCTACCTCCTGAAACGCCGCGCGAGCCGCTGGATTACGACCGTCTCTCGCGCCTCAATCTCACCGGCGCCAGCATCCACAACATCGCCCTCAACGCCACTTTCCTCGCCGCCACTAACGGCAACTCCGGCAGGGTCGGCATGCGTCTCCTCATGGATGCCGCCCGCGCCGAGTTCCGCAAGCTCGATAAGCCTGTCTCCGATGCGGACTTCCAATGGACCCAGGCCCAGGGAGCGGTGGCATGAAGCTCCGCCTGCGCATCGCTGCCCTATCCCTCGACGGCCTGGACCTCGGCTCCCATCAGGAGCCCCAACTGCGCGCGGCCCTGGAAGCTGAACTCACCGCCTGCTTCAGCCGCTGCGAAATTTTTGGTTCCAGCCAGACGGTTCGCCTTGCGGTCCAAATGCCGGAACTGACGGCTGAGGCAGACCGGCTCGGCGCTCAAATCGCACGCGCAATTCACGGGAGCGTACCACGCCATGTTGAGTAACTCGCCGATTGTCATCAAAGGGGGACTGGTCCTGCTGGATCCCGCCAGCGGCGCTGTGCTGCGCATCATCCCGCTGCAGTACAACCCGGAATCGGTTTCGCGCAGCTTCGCCATACAGGCAGTGGGCGGAGACCATGCCGACCGTTCCGAAATCTTCCGCCTTAAGGGTCCTGCGATCGAGACGATCAAGATCGATGCCGTGCTGGACGCCACGGATCAGATGGAAACCGGCGGCGCCGTGGTGGGCGAGGTCGGTCTGCAAGCTCATCTCGCCACGCTCGAACTCATGATCCATCCCACCAGCGCTCAACTGGAAGCCAACAACGCATTGGCCGGCGCCGGAACCCTGGAAATTCTGCCCATGGAACGGCCCCTCACCGTCTTCGTGTGGGGCAAATTCCGTGTCACACCGGTCCGCCTCACCGAATTCAGCATCACCGAACAGGGCTTTGACCCCAATCTCAATCCCATCCTGGCCAAGGTCAGCCTGGGCATGCGTGTGCTGAACGTCAATGATGTCGGCTTCGATAACAAAGCAGGCCGCCTCTTCATGACCTACCTGCGCACCAAGGAACAACTCTCCCAGATGTCCGGCAATGGCGCCCTGGCCGGCCTGGGCATAACGGGAATTTAAGGAATTTATGCCAGATCCCACTGAAGCTCTGCAAAGTCTGCTTGGCCCGATGGCCCTCACCGCCAGCCTCTTCCCGCCAACCAGCCGCTACGCCGGAATCCAGACCGCCGTCTATCAACCCGCCGGCGCGCCACCCATTAAGTACCTGCTGCGCCGCTTCATTCCGCCACCCGAATCCTTCGCCCAGATTTCGGAACACACGGTGCATGATGGCGACCGGCTGGATAACCTCGCCGCCTTCTATCTCGGCGATCCCGAGGCCTTCTGGCGGCTCGCCGATGCCAACCGCGCCATGCGTCCCGCGGAACTCACAGAGCGTCCCGGCACGCGCCTGCGCATCGCGCTGCCGCAAGGCATTCCCGGTCCGGAGGCCTTGTAAGCAAGCCATGGTGAGCGGAGTCAATCTCACGTTGATGATCGGGCCAGCGGTGCCGCTGCCCGTGCCGCGCATTGTGATGGATGCGCTGGTCAGCGTGCAGGTCACTTCCGCTTCCGGCGAAACCCCCAGCGGCTTCGAACTCAAGTTCTCCGTGGATTCGCGCTCCGCTCTGCAAACCCTGCTCCTGCTCGCCGGCGGCGCACTGCCGCCGATTCTCCGCTGCATCATCATCGCCACATTCAACGGCCTGCCCAATGTACTAATGGATGGCGTCATTCTGGATAACCAGATCACCCCAGGCAGTAACGGGGCAGCCTCAACGCTCACCCTGCGAGGCAAGGATCTGAGCGCCGTAATGGACGTCATCGATTTCACCGGCCTCCCTTATCCGGCTATGCCGGTCTTCGCCCGCGTCCTGCTGATCCTTGCCAAGTACTCCGTGCTAGGCATGATCCCTCTGGTCATCCCGCCGCTGGTTACGGATCTGCCTATCCCCACCGCGCTGATCCCGCGTCACCAGGGCAAAGACCTCGGCTACCTGCGCCGTCTTGCGCGCGAAGCAGGCTACGTCTTCTACGTCGATCCCGGCCCGCTCCCCGGCACCAGCACCGCCTATTGGGGCCCCGAGATCAAGATCGGCGTCCCCCAGCCCGCCCTCAACATCGATATGGACGCTCACACCAATGTCGAAGCCCTCAGTTTCCGTTTCGACAAGGAGAGCAAGAAAATGCCGGTCATCTACATCCTGGAAGAAAACACCGGTTTTCCCATTCCGATTCCCATCCCCGATGTCAGCCCGCTGAATCCGCCGCTCGGCCTGATTCCGCCGCTCCCCCCGAAACTCGAACCGCTGGAAGAGACCGTCCGCATGAACCCGCTGCAAGCCGTCATGTTTGGCCTGGCCGAGGCCTCGCGCAGTTCAGATTGTGTCTTCGGCACCGGCTCGCTCGATGTGCTGCGCTACGGCCGCATTCTCAAACCTCGCGGCCTGGTCGGCGTGCGCGGGGCCGGGGTGTCCTTCGATGGCCTCTACTTCGTCTCGAGCGTCACTCACAAAATCAAGCGCGGCGAATACAAGCAGGATTTCGAACTCAAACGTAATGGACTCGTCTCCACGGTCCCGAGGGTACCAGCATGAGCGACACCAAGTATTACGGAAAATACCGCGGCACCGTACTCAACAACATCGATCCCGAACAGCGCGGGCGCATCATGGCCATCGTCCCGGCTACCGGGACTCTGATCCCGTCCAGTTGGGCACTACCGTGCGTCCCCATCGCAGGTAAACAGTCGGGCATCTTCGTGGTGCCTCAACTCGGGTCTACGGTTTGGATCGAATTCGAAGGCGGAGATCTCGACAGGCCTATCTGGACCGGCGGCTTCTGGGGCCTCGCTCCAGAGGTGCCCGCGCTGGCGCTCGTGCCGCCGGCGATTCCACCCGGCCAGAACATCGTCATTCAATCCACCGGCCAGAACATGGTGCTGGTCAGCGATTCCGCGCCCACTCCCATCACCGGCGGCATCGTTCTCAAAAGCACTACCGGAGCCATGATCGTGGTCAATGACAGCGGTATCTATATTTCGAATGGGAAGGGAGCGTCAATCATGATGGTAGGCCCCACGGTCACCATCAATAACGGCGCTCTCACCGTGATTTAAGGGAGGTCAATCATGCCGGGATTTCTGGTTCATGTCGGAGCTCAAGTGCTGTGCGCGCATGGCGGACAGGCGCAACCCACCGCGCCGAATCCGCGCGTCCTGGTCAGCGGACAGCCCACCGTGCTGATCACGCCGCCCTATGTGGTAGCCGGTTGCGCCATGCCCCCGCCTCCAGCGGGCAATGGCCCGTGCATCACCGCCCAGTGGCTGATGGGCTCCGTGCGCGTCACCTCTAACGGACAGCCGCTCGTGGTGCAGAGCAGCCAGGCCATCTGTGCGCCCACCGGCACGCCGCTCATCATCGCCATGACCCAGACCCGTGTCACCGCAATGTAAGTGAGGCATCTGATGAATATCGACTATCCCTTTCACTTCGATCACACCGGCCGCACCGCCGTCACGGGCGACGAAGATCACGTCCGCGACATGATTGAGCAGTTCCTCTTCACGCAATCCGGTGAGCGCGTCAACCGTCCCGATTTCGGCAGCGGTCTCATGCAGTTGGTCTTCGCCCCCAATAATCCCGCGCTGGCGGCTACCCTGCAATTCACCATGAACGCCGGGCTGCAACAGTGGCTCGGAGATCTCATCGAAGTCCAGCTTCTCGAAGTCCTCTCCGAAGGCGCCATTCTGCGCGTCAACCTGACCTACCAGATCCGCCGCACCAAGGAAACCCGCACCGAACAATTCACGCGGAGGGTCGCATGAGTGAGATGATCTGCACCCAGGATACGCGCCGCGAACAGGTCCGCGTTCAAAACGCCCTATACGGCCTGGACTATCTGGAAATCGCCACCGATCCCAAAATCCTCACCGTCTATTTTCTCGGCCGCGCTCCCGAGCTCGCCGCCCGGGACCTTGTCGTCGAAGGCGGCGCCCGCATCCGCAATCTTCGAGTGCAGGCGGTGCGCATCACGCGCTCCCACCAGCCCGAATTCGACGATTTTATGGAGCTGGAACTGGATCGCGCCGGAGATTTTTCCACCTACACCCTGCGCGTCATTGCCCACGACGCCACCGGCCACACCATCCCGCGCGCCGATTTCGACCCTCGCTACGCAAGCATCGATTTCGGTTTCAAAATCGAGTGCGCCAAAGAGTTCGATTGCAAGCCGGATCACACCTGCGTCGAACCCGTTCCGGTTCCGCCGGAAATCAACTACCTCGCCAAGGATTACGCCAGTTTCAGGCAGGTCATCTACGATCGCCTGGCCCTCCTCATGCCAGACTGGCGGGAGCGCCACGTTCCAGATCTGGGGGTCGCCCTGGTGGAAGTCATGGCCTATGCCGGCGACTACCTGAGCTATTACCAGGATGCCGTCGCCACCGAGGCCTATCTGGATACGGCGCGTCTGCGGATCTCCGTGCGCCGCCACGCCCGCCTGGTGGATTACGTAATCCACGAAGGCGCCAACGCCCGCACCTGGATTGCGCTCGGCGTCAAAGGCGATAAAGAACTCGATCTGGCCGATATTTACTTCATCACCAATGCGCACGAAGCCATCGCGCCCGTGGGCAGCGTGGCCACCGAGCAGCAACTCATCGATTTCACCGGGCAACTCCCACCCGGCGCCTACCAGACTTTTGAGCCCGTCGCCAAAGGCAAAGCGGTCTTCCACGAGGCCCACAATCAGATCGATTTCTATACGTGGGGCGAGTCGGGCTGCTGCCTGCCGGCCGGGACTACTTCCGCCACCCTCGTGGCGTCCGGCAAGGGGGCGCTCCAATTGGCCGTTGGCGCGGTCCTGATCTTCGAAGAAGTCCTCGGCCCGATCACCGGCAACGCCGCCGATGCGGATCCCGGCCATCGCCATGCCGTCCGCCTGACCTGCGTCACGCCGTCCCAGGATCCGTTAACCCACACCGCCCTGCTCGAAGTGGAGTGGCGCGAGGAAGACGCTCTGCCATTCCCTCTCTGCCTTTCCGCGCTGCTGCCCGCCCCGGAGTGCCGTGTTCTCGGCGGCATCAGCGTGGCTCGCGGCAACGTCATTCTGGTGGATCACGGCGCCGGCGTGGAGGAGGATCTTCTCCCGGTCCCCGTCTCGTCAACCTCGCAGGAGTGCGGCTGCAATCTCATCCCCGGCGATATCGCCCTGGTCCCCGGCCGCTTCGAGCCGCGCCTCAAATGGCGCCCTCTCACTTTCGCGCTGCCCTACGACGCCACCGCCCCCGCCACACTCTCGCTGCAAGGCAATCCTCGCGATGCCAGGCCCGCCCTCGCCCTTGGCGCGATCCCCGGCGGACCGGATGGCAGTGGACCACTCTTCACCTACGAAGATCTGACCAATCCCGAGCCCGTCCTCTCGCGGCTCAAGGCGGATGCCCCGGACGCGGCTACCGCCATCCTGCTCTCCATGCTTTCGCCGGCCACGCGCCAGCTCTTGCGCCAATATCATCCGCCCGCTCCGCCGCCGGCCCCACTCATGGCGGCACTGGCCGCGGATCTCAAGGCCCTGCTGAAACCCTGGTCCCCGGCGGCAGATCTTCTACATGCCGCCGACACCGACCCGCTCTTCGTCGCCGAAATGGATAACGATGGCTATGCCCACATTCGTTTCGGCAATGGGGACCTGGGCGCCGCGCCCATACCCGGAGCTGTCTTTCACGCCCGCTACCGGACCGGCAATGGCCCCGCCGGCAACGTCGGCGCGGATTCCCTCACCACCCTCATCACCCGCACCATCAGCCTGTCCGGGGCTATCCGCAGCGTGCGAAATCCCCTCGCTGCCGCCGGCGGAACTCCGCCTCAAGCTCTCTCCGAAATCAAACTGCTCGCCCCGCACGAGTTCCGCACTGATCTCCGCCGCGCCATCACCGCCGAAGACTACGCCGCCATTGCCCTGCGCGATTTTTCCAAACAGCTACAGAACGCCGCCGCCACGCTGCGTTGGACCGGCTTCGCCTACGAGGCCCTTGTCGTGATAGACCCCAAGGGCCGTGAAGCCCCTGACCAGAAGCTGATCGACGCCGTCGCACTCGATCTGGAACGCTACCGCCGCATCGGCCACGAAGTGATCGTCAAGCCCGCGCAGCGCGTCCCCCTGGAGATTCGCCTGGATCTCTGCGTTGCGCCGCACTTCCGGCCGGATGCGGTGCGTCGCGCCGTGCTCGAGCTCTTCAGCCACTGTTTGATGTCGAATGGCAAGCCGGGCTTCTTCCATCCCGATAACCTCACCTTCGGCCAAGGCATCTATCTCAGCCGAGTCATCGCCCTCGCCCAATCCGCCGCCGGGGTGCGCAGCGTTAACGTCAAGACCTTCCGCCGTTATCAGCAACCCGCCACCAGCGGGCTCGACTCCGGCGTCCTCAAACTCGGCGCGCTCGAAATCGCCCAGGCCGATAACGATTCCAACTATCCCGAACACGGTCTGGTCGACGTCCACGTGGAGGGCATTGTATGAGCACACTGAATTCCTGCGGCTGTGGCCCCACCTGCGCCTGCGGATGCTGCGACGGCGTGAAAGCCACTACCCCCGTCTCCACTGCCAATCCGCCCGGCTTGCTTGCGCTACATTACCGCGCCGGCACCCACCACAGCTTCTTCGAAAGCATGATCGCCGGCCTCACCACGTCGGGCGATTCCCAACTTCTACGCCTCGGAACCCGCAGCCTGGAAGATCCCGCCATCGCCTTCCTGGATGGCTGGGCGATCGTCGCCGATATCCTCACGTTCTATCAGGAACGCATCGCCAATGAAGGCTACCTGCGCACCGCCGTGCAGAGGCGCTCCGTTCTTGAACTCGCGCGCCTAGTCGGTTACCGTCCGCGCCCCGGCGTCGCCGCCAGCGCCTTCCTCGCCTACACTATTGATCCCGCCTTCATCGGCGAAGCCATCATTAAAGCCGCCACCCGCTCCACCAGCGTACCGGCTCCCGGAGAACAGCAGCAGACCTTCGAGACCAGCGATGAACTCCGCGCCCGCGCCTCCTGGAACCTGCTCCGCCCCCGTCTCACCCGGCCCCAGACGCTGGAGTCCGTCGATACCGCCGCCGGCGGCGCTCCCGGAATTTATTTCCAGGGCACGGCCACGAACCTCAAAGCCAACGATCCCATCCTCATCCTGCCCAAGGATCTCTACCGCGTCTCTACGGTCTCGACGGACGTGCTTGCCAACCGGACCCTCGTCAGTCTCATCGATTGGGTTAAGCCCAAAGCCGTCAAGTCCGCGGTCAGCCAGCAAGTCAGCGTCAAGGACCTCGCCCAAGACATCGCTCTTTTTAAGTCCGGCTCCGTGCCGCCCGCCAACGCGCAGAAACTCGGCCGCTCGCTCGATAGCATCTCCTCCGATTCCGAATCCGCCTACAGCCTTTTCGACGCATTCACGGCGCAGAGTAGCGTCAACCTCCTACAGACCGTCCACAACGCCGCCATCGCCCCCGAGCCCGATCTCGCGGCCCTGACCTTCCGGGTCAAGGCCACGCTCTTTGCCAGTAATCTCCCCGGCACGCCCGTCACCACCATCACGCAGCGGCCAGCCAACGTGGAGGGGGCCAACCAAACACCCGGCCAGGATGTCGTCACCACCTACACGCCGCCAACTTTCAACAACACCGCGGGTGGCCTGAATCCATCCACGGACCTCATCCAGACCCTGGCTCTGGACGCCGAATACAACCTCATCAAATTCGGCGATTGGATTGTTGTGGATTACCCGGCCCCCAGCACGGCAGATCCCAGCATCCGCAAAATCTACATCG
>JBDTPR010000064.1:0-15980 GCA_039932635.1 Candidatus Solibacter sp. | reverse complement strand
ACTTTAGTCTGCGTACCGACTTCAGTCGGTACACCGGCCGCCAGGCCGGAGGCTTCGTGGTGGGGCAGCCAATCCTGGCTCCACTTACCAATCAGAGCCGCGACCGTAAGGGAGCGGTATGAGCCCCACCAAACCGGAAGCCGCGCCGCCGCCCCCGCCGCCCCGGCCCATCTTCATCATCAAGCGCAAGAAGGCCGGCCATGGCGGCCATCACGGCGGCGCCTGGAAAGTTGCCTATGCCGATTTCGTCACCGCCATGATGGCCCTCTTCATCGTGCTCTGGCTGATGTCCGCCGACGAGAAAGTAAAGGAGGAGATCAGCGCCTTCTTCAACAACCCCACCGGCAATGGCACGCAGACCGGCACGGCGGCCGCCGGCGCCGGCACCGCCATTTCAATTGCCAGGGAGGACATGTCCAAGCTCAAGGAAAAGATGGAGCAGGCCCTCAAAACTATGCCCAAATTCCAGGACCTGAAAGAGCACATCGAAATGACCATCACGGTCGATGGGCTGCGCATCGAACTTCTGGAAACCCAGGCAGGCATGTTCTTTGAATCGGGCAGACCTTCGCCCACCGCCACCGGCGCGGACCTGCTGAAGCGTCTCGCGCAGGAGTTGAGCAAACTTCCCAACCACCTGCTGATCGAAGGCCACACCGATGCCAAGCCCTTTGCCAGTGGTCCAGACGGCGCCTATTCCAATTGGGAACTCTCCACAGACCGCGCTAACTCGGCTCGACGGCTAATGGAAACCAATGGCGTAAAGGACGACCAGGTGGCCCAGGTGCGCGGCTTCGGCGCCCGCCAGTTGCGTCATCCCAAAGACCCGGAGCACGCCTCCAACCGCCGCGTCTCGGTGATCGTGCAATATCTGCAGGCCCCGCCCGAAGTGCAACACGCCGCGCCTACGAAGGGCGACGGCGGTAAGGCCGCGGAGGGCGAGAAGAAGGCTCCGGAGGGAGAAATGAAGGCGGTGGAAGGCGAAAAGAAAGCTCCCGCGGCCGCCGCACAGAAGGAACCAGCCGGGCACTAGTCCCCGCCAGTCGGCTATCCCTTCGGATTCACGCGCATAGCGGTTATAATCCTCTTGTAAGGGAGGATCAACCATGGGCAAGGATAAAAGTCCGAAGAAGGAAGTCAAAAAGCCTAAGAAAAAGAAGTAACAGGGTTCGTATAACCCGTGGACGCGCTCGCCCTGTAGCGGCCTGCGCGTCCGCAGCCATCATTCTTCATTCAGGGGAGCTGTCATGCGCACAGACTGGGTAGCAAAACGTCAGAACGATCCGATTCGCACGCAAATGCACTATGCCCGCAAGGGCATCATCACCGAGGAGATGCTTTATGTAGCCCAACGCGAGAGCATTGCTCCCGAGTTGGTGCGGTCCGAGGTTGCGCGCGGGCGCATGATCATTCCAGCCAATGTGCATCACACCAACCTGGAACCCATGTGCATCGGCGTGGCCTCCAAGTGCAAAATTAACTCCAACATCGGCAACTCGTCCGTCACCAGCGATATCGCGGGCGAACTCGAGAAGCTCGACTACTCCGTAAAATTCGGCGCCGATACCGTGATGGATCTCTCCACCGGCGGCGACATCCCCGGCATCCGCAAGGCGATCATCGGCGCGTCGCCCATCCCCATCGGCACCGTGCCCATCTATGAAGCGCTCTCGCGCGTGCGCCGCGTGGAAGATCTCAACGCGCGCGTCATGCTCGACGTAATCGAAGAGCAGGCCGAGCAGGGCGTGGACTACATGACCATCCACGCCGGCATTCTGGTCCAGCACATTCCGCTCACCACGCGCCGCGTCACCGGCATCGTCAGCCGGGGCGGCTCCATTCTGGCCGAATGGATGGTCAAGAATCACAAACAGAACTTCCTCTATGAGTGCTTCGAGGATATCTGTAAGATCCTCCAGAAGCATGACGTCAGCTTCTCGCTGGGCGACGGCCTGCGTCCCGGCAGCATCGCAGATGCCAGCGACGCCGCACAGTTCGCCGAACTCAAGACCCTCGGAGAACTTACCCAGATCGCCTGGAAGTACGACGTGCAGACCATGATCGAAGGTCCCGGGCACATCCCCATGGACCAGATCGAAATGCAGGTCACCAAGGAAAAGGAGATGTGCTACGAAGCGCCCTTCTATACCCTCGGTCCCCTGGTCACCGATATCGCACCCGGCTACGATCACATCACCAGCGCAATCGGCGCCGCTATGATCGGCTGGTACGGCGCCTCGATGCTCTGCTACGTGACTCCCAAGGAACATCTGGGACTGCCCAATCGCGACGACGTGAAGGCCGGCATCATCGCCTACAAGATCGCCGCCCACGCCGCCGATATCGCGCGCCACCGTCCCGGCGTTCGCGATCGCGACGACGCGCTCTCCCGCGCCCGCTACCGCTTCGACTGGAAGGAGCAGTTCGCCCTCTCGCTCGATCCCGAAACCGCGCGCAGCATGCACGATGAAACCCTGCCGGAAGACGGCTTCAAGGACGCCCATTTCTGCTCCATGTGCGGGCCGAAATTCTGCTCCATGAATATCTCTGCCAAGGTGGAAACCTTCACCGATGCCGACGCCAACGCCATTTTGAACGGAACCGCACAGGAGACCCTGGTCGACATCAAGATTTAGGCATACAATGGCCTCCGAAATGCCTTTTACGGTATCAGGAGGCCATTTATGCAAAGTTTGATACGAAGCGGCGGCATGTTAGCGCTTGCCGCTTTCCTGATTGGGATCCCTGGGTACGCCCAGAAGGACAAAGACAAAGACAAGAACGTCACCAAGAGCGCCGACCGGATGCGCACACCTCAGGACCGTCTGAGCCGCGAAGTGCGCCACGAACTGGTCATGCTCCCCTACTACGGGGTGTTCGATAACCTGGCGTACAAGGTCGAGGGCAGCACCGTGACCCTACTGGGACAGGTTACACGTCCCACACTCAAGAGCGACGCCGAGAATGTCGTGAAAGACATCGAAGGTGTTGAAAAAGTAGACAACCGCATTCAGGTTTTGCCGCTGTCGTCGATGGACGACGGCGTGCGTATCGCCGTCTACCGCGCCATCTATGGTCAGGTCGGGTTGGATCGTTACGGCTTACAGGCTGTTCCGCCGATCCACATCATCGTTGCCAACGGTAAGGTAGACCTCCAAGGCGTCGTGGCCAACGAGGCCGACAAGAACATGGCCGGCATTCGCGCCAATGGCGTGAGCGGAGTCTTTTCGGTCACCAACAACCTTCAAATAGAAGCCGATCACAAGTAGCGCTACTGCTTCGTTCCAAGCCAATAACCGGGGCGGGTCTGAGTTTTGTACCCGCCCACGGTTACTTCCAGCGTGTGGAATCCCCCGTCGAGCTTATTGTTCGGTACATAGCTCACGAAATACTGCGAGTGTAGTTCCGCGCCGATCTTCTGAATCGCCTCTTCCAACCCCTTCTGGCGGAAAAAGCTGTACTCCGTCCCGCCGGTGCCTTTGGTAAAAGCTTCCACGGGATTGTCTTTGAAGATCGCCTTCACGTCCTTGAATACCTCCACCATCATGGGGATGAATTCGGCGCGACCGCCGCCGCCGGTCCCGTAAACCTGCTGTACCGTCGTCGGTGTGGCCGGCACCCCGGACGGAATCGGGCGCATCGCGGGAGGGCGCATGTCCTGGCGCCCGGGATCGGGCTTGGCGTTCAAAGTCGTCAGGAAGCGCGACATGTCCACCGGGTAAAACATCACGTTGGCATATTGCAGGTCCATCAGCGCTTCACGCGCCCGAGTCTCACTCGAATTGTCGCGGGTTTCGCCCACGTAGAGGATGATGCGGCGGCGGTTGCTTGCCCGCGTGCGCAACATGCGAACCGCAGTCGATACCGAGTCGATCATGCGATTGGCGTTGCTGCCCGCCGTCAGCGTCTTGAGCGACTTGGTGATCAAGTCGCTATCCGTGGTGAAATTCTGTAGCACGCGAACCCGCGAGTCGAAGGCAATTAAGGCCACCTCGCCCTGGTCGCCGATCATGATCGGCGCGATCAGGCTGCCGATCTTCTTGATCTGGGGCAGCACCGATTCCACATGCGCATTGGCCTGTACGCAGATCACTAGCGAGATCGGCTGATACGCCACGTCCACGCTGATGTTCTGCTCCTTGCCGTTGTCGAAAAGATGGAATTGGTGCGGCTGCAGGCCGTCCACATAATTGCCGTCGCGGTCGAAGACCAGCACCGGGGCCTGCACCACATCGACGCCTGCTTTGAAGGTGAGGTCGATCGCCTCCTGCACCTGCTGTGAAATCGACGGAGCGTTCGGCGCGCCAGGCTGTTGAGGCCCGACAGTTTGTGGTTGTGGCGCAGTCTGGGGCGTGGGCTGCTGCGCGGCAAGCAACCCGCACAAGAAAGTGAGAAGGGTAGGTCGAAACATGCAGCTCCTATTTATGCTCGGTATTGCCTCGCAGTAAATCAAGCACGTGGGGCACCAACTCCACGATAGCATCCAAGGATTCCACCGCCCCTTTGGGCGAACCGGGCAGCGTGACGATTAAAACTTTGCCCCGGGTCCCCGCCATCGACCGGGACAGGACGGCTAGCGGTGTCGCCTTACGGCCTTCCGACCGCATTAACTCGCCGAAACCTGGGATTTCGCGGTCTAAAATCATCCTCACCGCTTCCGGGGTCACGTCGCGCGGCGCCACTCCGGTGCCTCCCGTGGTGAAGATCGCCGACACCTGACCGCCATCCGCCAGGGTGGCCAGCCGTTCGCTGATCTCGGAAATGACGTCCGGGATGACCTCCATGACTGCCACGCTCCAGCCCAGTTGTTCCAGCCGTTCACGGACGGCTGGCCCGGAACGGTCGCTGCGCATTCCCGCGCTTACCGAGTCGCTGATGGTGAAGACGGCTGCGCTAGTCACGATGATAGTCCCCGCTCTTCCCGCCGGTCTTCTCCAGCAGATATAAGTCCTGTATTTCTATCCCTTTGTCCAGCGCTTTGGTCATATCGTAGACGGTCAGCGCGGCGACCCCCGCCGCCGTGAGCGCTTCCATCTCCACCCCGGTCGGCCCCGTGGTGATGGCAGTGGCGACGATGCGGACGCCCTTTTTCTCCAAAGTCACCTCCACATCGGCAAGCGTGAGCATGAGCGGATGGCACAACGGAATCAGCTCGCTGGTGCGTTTCGCCGCCGAGATTCCGGCAATCCGCGCGATCTCCAGCGGATTGCCCTTGGGATTTTGCGGCAACCTGCGGAGCACGTCGGGCTTGATGCGTACGAACGCGTGGGCGCGCGCCGTCCTCTTCGTATCTTTTTTGGCGGAAACGTCCACCATGCGGGCGCTGCCGGCGTTGTCGTAATGGGAAAGTTTCTTCATTTCATGAGTACCCGAATGAGATCGCCGCGCGCGTATTCGGGCTGATCCGGATTGGCGACCAGATAACAGTTGGCGCGCGCCAGTGACGGAATATCGCCGGAGCCCTGCCACTTCACCGGCGTGAGTTCGCTGCCGTCGGGGCTGAGCACCGCCGGGAGGAAACGAGTGAGTCCGGGGCGGTGTTTAAAATCGCGAGTGAGGCGGGAAAATGTCATTGGTAGTGCGATTTCATACTCGCCTGCCAATAACTGCAGGGCTGCGCGGGCAAAAACCTCAAATGTAACCATAGTGGAGGAGGGGTTTCCTGGTAGACCGAATAGGAATTTGCCGGTAGATTTTCCGAATACCAGAGGCTGTCCGGGCTGGATCAAGACCCTGTCGAAATAGAACTCCGCATCAAAACCAGCTAGTACTTTTTCCACGACGTCGTATTTCCCAGCAGAAACGCCGCCTGAAAGCAGCAAAAGGTCGGCTGAAAGCCCTTGGGCGACAATCTCGCGCGTATGCTCCACGGTATCCCGGGCAACTGGTAGTACTTCTGGTCTACCTCCAGCTCGGGCGACCTGGGCCGCCAGCGACCACGCGTTGGAGTTTCGAATTTGAAATGCCAGGGGTTTTTCCGCAATTTCCACGATTTCATCACCGGTAGCGATAATAGCGACGTGCGGACGCCGGTAAACCTGAATCGTAGGCCGCCCGATTGCGGCCAATAAAGCGATATCCGAGTAGTCGAGGCGCTTGCCGGCGCTTAATAGGATATCGCCGGCGATGGCTTCGCAGCCTTTCGGATTGATGAACTGATTGGGTTCGGCGCGCCGGTCGATAACCACGCGGCTGCCCTCGCGCCGGGTGTGCTCGATCATCTCCACGGCATCGGCGCCGGCCGGGATGGGCGCGCCCGTCATGATCTCAATCGCCTGGCCGGGAGAAAGTGTGCCTTCGAAGCGTTCCCCTGCGCGGACTTCGCCGGCGATTTCGAGCGTCCCGGGCAGGTCGGCGGCACGCACCGCATACCCGTCGCGGACGGAGCGCGCCAGGGCAGGGAAGTCGCGATCTGCCGCGGCGCTTTCGGCCAGCACACGGCCGGCGGCCTCCGACAGCGGTATCTCTTCGATGGCGGGAAGGGTGCGTCCCTCGCGCACCTTGCGGATCACGGTCTCGCGAGCTTCGTGGAAGGTCAGCGCCTGCACGCTTCCATTATCGCTTGCCCTGAAATGAAAAAGGGCGCCCCGGGTAGGGCGCCCTTTTTGCCTCCGAGACCTTACCGCTTTTAGTAGCGGTTCACGATCGGACGCAGTGGCGGTCCGAAACGCTGCGGTTCCTGTTGCACGCGCTGGGGTTCCAGCGGGCGGTCGAGCACGAGCGAACGCAAGCCCGGCATGGAACTGGCGCCCATGCGCTGCCCCTTTTCGCCGACCGGCAGTTGGCCCGTGGTGAGATTCTTGAGGCCGAAGAGAGCGAGTTCGAAGCGGTCCTTCACGCCCACCTTTTGGAAGAGGCGGCTCAGATATACCTTGACAGTGCCTTCGGAGATCATCAGGGTGGTGGCGATCTCTTTGTTCTTCAGTCCCTGCGAGAGCAGGCTGACCAACTGGCCTTCGCGCTGCGTGAGGGCCACGCGACGGGCACAGAGGAAGCTGTCAGTGAGAGCCTTTTCGAACCAGAGCTCGCCGGACTGTACCTTTTGGAGGCACTTGACCTGGAGTTCCGTGGGCAGGGTCTTGCGGAGGATTCCGCGTACCCCTAAGCCCATCGCCTGGAAGGCGAGCTCGGTAGAAATATGGTTGACCCAAAGCACAATCCGAGAGCGATTCATGGCGTGCTTCATGTCGCTTAGGACGGCAAAAGTGATCTCGGCAGTCAAGTCCATCAGGACGAGGTCGGGGGCACCTTGGGTGATTTGCTCCATTAGTGACGACAGCGTGTTGCTGGTCGGGAGCAATTCAAAACCTTCAATCTGGCGCAACACGGACTCGAGGCCCTTAGCCAGAATCGGTTCGTCGCTATAGAGAAGAACTCGCGTCATAGTACTCCACTCCTCGAAAAGAAAACTCGTTTGACTGTTTTGACCCGAAAGTACTGGGCACCTTGTATCAAATCCGCTTTCCACTGAGATTGTGCCTTTATTTACTTCGGTTGTCAATAACTTATTCACATAAAATACCCTCAATTATCATTGATTTCCCGTACCACCATAGTGGTGGTGGCTCTATTTATGCAGGCACTAATATGCCCCAAGTATATATAAATAAGACGCTTAATTTAACGATACTCGGGCTGGTTATGGAGCCGTTAGTACTTAAAAAAATAATCGACAATATCCGGCTACTATCTCATCAGAAAAGTCCGAAATCCTGTCCGTGGCGATCATTTTTATCCGTTTGGCTTGGTCGAAGGGTATTTCGGCCTCCCCCGTTAATCGTAATGTTTGCTAATAACCTTTGGGAACAGAAGGTTATAACCCAAATGCGGCATTGCTGCGCGGGGTAGGAGGGGCTAAATTCGCAGTGTCGAACCAAGAGAAATGAAAACTATTAATCGACGTGAAAGCCCGCGAATCGACATCCGCCTTCGGTGTCACGTTTCCTCACCGGCGCTGTGGATGCAGAGCGCGATGTATACGGAAAACATCAGCAGGAGCGGGGTTTTGATTGCGTGGCGAGGCACGGAAACCGAAATTCCGATCCCTTCCTCCGGTCAGATAATCACCGTCGAAATCGAATTGCCGGCCAATCACGGGTTCGGGCAGAAGTGCATTCATTGCCAGGGCACGGTAATCCGCATGACGAATTCTCCCGAAAACTTTCCGCTAATCGCCCTTCGCGTGAACTATATGGACTTCCGGTCGTTCCACGACCAGATCCGAGCCTTCGAAGCCTTGCGGCCCGTGGCCAATAGCTGGATGGCCTGAGTTAAACATGGAATTACGTTCACAATTCGCCGTGAAGTTCCTGCCGTCACTGGCGGACTTCGCCTTTCTGATGCCCATCGCATTTCTCTTCGGGCGCATGAATGGGGCGAAAACGCTGCTCGGCGATTGCGACACTGGCTGGCACATACGTACCGGCGAGTGGATCCTGGCCAACGGCTGGGTGCCGGTGCGCGACATCTTCTCCTTCTCCAAACCGGGCGCCCCGTGGTTCGCCTGGGAGTGGTTGAGCGACGTAATCTTCGCCCGCATTACCGCGCTCGGTGGTCTTCAATTGCTGGTGATGTGCACGGTGGTGCTGCTCTCGGTCATCTTCGCAGGCCTGTTCCTGGTGGTGAAGCGCAAGTCCAACGCGGTGATCGCGGTGCTGATCACCATGCTGGCCTGCGCCGGGTCTTCCATCCACTGGCTGGCCCGGCCGCACCTGTTCACCCTGCTCTTCATGGTTCTGTTTTACGCCGGGCTGGAACGCATCGCCGGAGGCTGCGAGCGGATATTCGGAGCTCCGATTCTGATTTTGTTCCCGGTGGCCACCGTGCTGTGGACCAACCTGCACGGCGGATTCTTCGTCGGCGCGCTGATGATTCTGGCTTACGGCGGCGGCGAGATCCTGCAGGCGGTGTTCGCTCCAGAGGCGGCGCAACGCGGGCCCGCGCTACTCAAGGCGCGCGGCTATTTTCTGAGCGCCTTCGGCTGCCTGGCGGCAAGCCTGGTGAATCCCTACACCTACCACCTGCACGTGCACATGGTGCAGTACCTGCGGGATCCCTGGAACTCGCAGCACATCATGGAATTCCTCTCGCCGACATTCCACCATCCCACGGCGATCTTTTTTGAAATGATGCTGGCGATGGCGGTGGGCGCGGCCGTCTGGAATCTGCGCCAGGGCCGTTTCACCGAAGCCCTGCTGGTAGCGATGTGGGCGCATGCGGCACTGCTGGCTTCGCGCAATATTCCGATCTTCATGATCGCGGCGGCCCCCCTGGTGGGCGCGGCGATTCAACAGTGGCTCCTGGCACTGCCCGAACTGCATGTGGCCGAATGGCTGCGCGCGGCAGCGGGAAAATTCAACCGCGTAGCCGCCGAGACCGGGGAGACCGACGCGATTGCGCGCCTCCACCTGGTGAGCGCGATGGGAATCGTCCTGGTGGCCGCCCTGGTCTACGCGCCGCAGCCTCCCAAGAAATTCCGCGCCGAATTCGACCCGAATGTTTATCCGGCGGCCGCGCTGGCCGCCCTGCGCAGCGAACCCGCGTCGCGAGTCTTCACCAACGACGAATGGGGCGACTACCTGATCTACAGCGGCCACAAGGTGTTCGTAGACGGGCGCAGCGATTTTTACGGCGACGATTTTGAAGAAAAGTACATCGACGTTCTGAATGTGAAGTACGGCTGGGAGAAGACCCTCAGCGGCTTCGGCGTCGACACAATTTTAATGCCTCCCGAAGCACCGCTCAGCGGAGCGCTCAAGGAATCCAGCAAATGGCGCGTCGTTTACGACGACGGTATCGCCCTGGTATTCCGGACAGCGGTAGGGGGCACACAGGTTTCCGTGGCCGGCAACGGCGGCGGAAAAGGCCGTGATCGAGAGATCACGAAGACACTCACGCGTGATCTCACGATCACTCAATCAAGTGATCTCACGATCACTAAAACAAGTGGTCTCTCGATCACTAAAACAAAAAACAAGACTTAACTTAGGAGCGAACAACATGACGTTTTTGCGCAACATCTGGAACGACGAACAGGGACAGGATCTCATTGAATACACTTTGCTGATGGCCTTCGTGGCGCTGGCTTCGGCCGCTCTCTTCCTGGGCGCCGGCGGCAGCATCAAAGGCATCTGGACCACAACCAACAGCCAGCTGTCGGCAGCTAATACCTCTGCCAGCTAGTCACTCTCGGGGCGTGCCGGCCTAACGCGGTCTGTGCCGGCACGCCCCGGGATTTGTAATGCACTGGCAGCGGGTCGCAACGCGTAAATGAGGCCAAAAAATATCGGAGGCGCGTTGCGGCAGGTTTCCAGACAGACCGTAAGAAGCAGTGACCGGCATCCGGCGCCGGAGGGATCCCGCCGGGCGGAGCACGAGACCACATGAACAAGAGATTTGTAGGCGTTTTGACATTCGCGTTTCTGGTGGCGGCGGGAGCCAGCCTCGTGCTTTACCGGGTGCTGATCAGCCGGCCGAAGGACCAGATCGCCGGACCCCCGAAAGCGCATGTGGTACTTGCGACCAAAGATCTGGAAGTCGGCACCGTACTGAAAGAAGACGACGTTAAGCTTTCCGAATGGGGCGGCGCATTGCCCGCCGGAGCGGCGACGGAGCCGAAGCTGGTATTGGGACGCGGCGTTATCACCGCGATTTATGCCAAGGAACCGATATTGGAAACTCGCCTGGCGGCCAGGGGAGCGGGCGGCGGCATGGCGGCGATGATCCCGCCGGGCTGGCGCGCGGTGGCGGTGCGTGTCAACGAAGTGGTCGGCGTGGCTGGCTTCGTGGTGCCGGGCATGCATGTGGACATTCTGATTTCGGGCAACACGCCGAACAGCGGAAATCAGGGCACTCTGACGCAGACGCTGCTACAGAACATCGAAGTGCTTTCCGCCGGGCAGGATTTCAAGAAAGACGCGGAGGGCAAGCCGGTTATGGTGCAGGTAGTCAATATGCTGGTGACGCCGACGCAAGCAGAGCAACTGGCGCTGGCGGCATCCCAGACGAGCATCCAACTCGTGCTGCGCAATCCGCTGGACCACGAGATCGCCAAGACGCCGGGCACGGCGCTGCTTCGCCTGTTCAACAATAATGGCGGCGGGCCGCCGCTGCCCGCGATTTCGGCGGAGGCCCGGCCGAGACCGCAGGCTGCGCCACGGCGACAGCCGGAGTTGCCGCGGATCGCCTTGGCGCCTACGCCCCCGAAAGATCCTCCGTTTGTAATGGAGATCATTCAGGGCAAGGACCGGAAAGAAACCAAGTTCGGCGCCATCCCAGCGGAGGTCAAATAAGTGAACCGACTTCGTTTAGCTACCACAGGCATTGTACTGGCAGGGTTGTGGCTTTGGGTCGCACCCAGCGGTAAGGCCGGCGATGAGCTCCCCACCACTCAGGACGCGTCGCCCGCGGGCCCTCCCGGCAAACTCGTAGTCACTGTGGGCAAGAGCCTGATCATCGACAGTCCGATGAAGATCCAGCGCATCTCGGTTGCCAACGGCGACCTGATTGAGGCGGTGGCGGTCAATCCCAAGGAAGTTCTGATCAACGGCAAGGCGGCCGGCGAGACCTCGCTGATCGTTTGGCAGGAGGGCGGCAACCGGCTGCTCTACGATCTCACGGTGCGCCTGAGTCCCATCAAACTGGACGCGGTACGCGGACAGCTGGCGCGCGATTTCCCCAAGGAAGAAATCAACGTCACCTTCGAGAACGATACCGCCTTCGTGCGCGGCACGGTCAAGGATGTGACGGCGGCGGAGCGCGTGATGGCAATCGCGGCGTCGCTCGGCAAGTCGGTCAATCTGCTGCGCGTCGAACTGCCCCCGGTGGACGATCAGATTCTGCTCAAGGTGCGCTTCTGCAACGTGGATCGCGGTTCCAGCACAGACCTCGGCCTGAGCCTGGCATCGGGGGCCGGCAACCAGTCCACGGCGATCAGTACCGGTCAGTTCCCCGGTCCGGGCGTGAACACGGCTGGCACCGTGAGCTTGTCCGACGCGCTGAATATTTTGTTCTTCCGTCGCGACATCAATCTCGCGGCCACCATCAAGGCGCTCGAAACCAAGCGCATGCTGGAAACGCTGGCAGAGCCGAACCTGCTGGCCATCAACGGCAAGCAGGCGAGTTTCGTGGCTGGCGGTGAATTCCCGTTCCCGATGGTTCAGCCGGGCGCCGCGGGCAACTCGATAAGCGTGCAATTTCGCGAATTCGGCATCCGGATTCTGTTCCTGCCGAAGATCACGCCGCGGGGCACCATCCAATTGCAGGTCGCGCCGGAAGTGAGCGCGCTGGATTACGCCAATGCGGTGTCGATTTCGGGCAGCACGATTCCGGCGTTGAGCACACGCCGGGTGCAAACCGAAGTGGAACTGGAAAGCGGGCAGAGCTTTGTGATTGCGGGGCTGATGGACAACCGTATGGTAGAAACCATTAGCAAAATTCCCGGCCTGTCGAGCATTCCGCTACTCGGAAAGTTGTTCACCAGCCGGGCGACGTCGCGCAACAATTCCGAGCTGATGGTCATCGTCACACCCGAAATCGTGCGGCCGATACCGGTCGGCCAGTCGCTGCCGGAACTCAACCTGCCGCACTCTTTCATGACGAAGAACAGTGACATCGAACTTCGCCAGCCGGGCATGGACAAGACCGGGCCGGTACCGGTGAAGGCGCCGGTGGACTCGCTGCCGGTGGAGCAACTGATGCAGCAGCGCAAGGAAGGCCAGGCGGCCCCGACGGCGAACCCGCCCATGATCCTGATGCAGGCGCCTCCCAGCCTACCCCCGTCCAACCCCGGCCTGAGCCCTAGCCCTGGAGGCGTCGCTAAGCAATAACGGGCGACCCGGAGACCTCTTATGTATCCGCTGACCATCGGGCTGGCAATCGAAAACCGGGAACTTTGGGACCAGGCGCAAGCGACGCTGGCCGATCTGCCTTTCCGAATCATCGTCGAACATCAGGATGTCGGCGACGTGAGCAACTTTCTGGACCGCCTGGAACGCATGCGGCCGGACGTGGTGCTGGTGGACATCAGCGGCTGGAAGGAGCCTTTGGAAGGTCTGGTGGCTTCCATCAAGACAGCGGCCGGCGACCCGATGATCATCGCGCTGAATACCACAGCTGATGCGAACTCGATTCTGAGTTCGCTGCGCGCGGGTATCAACGAGTACCTTTATCCGCCGCTGCAGGATTCGCTCAAGAAATCGCTGGAACGGCGCAGTCTGGAACGCAGCCGGCGTCGTGAAGGCGCCAAGGGTACCGGCAAATCGCTGGGCTTCCTGTCGGCCAAGGGCGGCTGCGGCGCCACTACTTTGGTGTGCCATGTGGCGGCCGAACTCGGGCGCGTGAACCAGCGCGTCCTGCTGGCGGACTTGGACCTGGACGCGGGCATGGTGGCGTTCATCACCAAGACGAAATCGGTGTACTCGATTTTGGATGCGGTCAGCAATCTGCACCGCCTGGACATCCATTACTGGAGAGCGCTGGTATCTAATGGAATTCCGGGCGTGGAAATCGTGTCGTCGCCGATGGCGCTGGCCTCCAAGAATCAACCCAAGGACGAGCAGATCCGGCAGGTGCTGAGTTTTGCGCGTCCGCAGTACGACTGGACGCTGGTGGACCTGGGCCGTAGCCTGACGCGCCTCGGCATGGCCGCGCTGGAAGAAATCGATGAGGCCTGCCTGGTGACCACGCTGGAAGTGCCGGCGCTGCACCAGTCCAAACAAATCATTCAGACGCTGATCGATAGCGGCTATGGCAAGAACCGGATCAAGCTGATCCTGAATCGCGCGCCGAAGCGCCTGGATATCACACCGGGGGAATTGGAGAAGATGCTGGGTACACCAATTTTCGCGACGGTGCCCAACGATTATCCGGAGTTGTATGAAACCTACGCGGAGGGACGCATGCTGTCGCGTACCTGCGACCTGGGCAAACATATCACGAAACTAGCCATGAAACTGGCAAACCTCGAAGATGACAAGCCGGTGGCGAGCGGCAACAAACTGAGTAAGTGGTTCGGATAAGGGAAACGGCTCGGCAAAGACGGTTCGGAGAAGGAATAATATGGCATCCCTGTTGGACGGAGCAAAATCGGGCGAGAATCGCGAGACCGGCTGGGTAAACCGGCTGTTCACCAAGGAAGGCTCGACTCCGGAATATCAAGAGCTTAAATTCACCCTACACCGCAAGCTTCTCGACAGAATCAACCTGGAAGCCCTTTCGTCAATGGCTGGAGAACGCGTGCGCGCGGAGATCCGCGCCGCCGTGGCGAAGCTGGTAGAGGAAGAGAAGACGCCGCTCAGCCTGGTGGAAAAGGACCGCGTCATCGAAGAAATTCTCGATGAAGTTTTCGGCCTTGGCCCGCTCGAGCCCCTGCTCCAGGATCCGACCATTAGCGACATTCTGGTCACCACCCCGCACCTGGTCTACGTGGAACGCGGTGGTAAACTCTACCGCACGCCGGTGGAATTCAAAGACGACGCGCACCTGCTCCGCATCATCGAAAAAGTGGTCTCGCGCGTAGGCCGCCGCGTGGACGAATCGTCGCCCCTGGTGGACGCCCGCCTGCCCGACGGCTCGCGCGTTAACGCCGCGATTCCTCCGGTAGCTGTCGACGGCCCGCTGCTCTCCATCCGCCGTTTCGGACGCCATGCGCTCAAGGGCGAAGATCTGGTTTCGAAACTTGCCATGACCGAAGGCATGTTGGAACTGTTGAAGGGCTGCGTGAAGGCGCGCCTCAACATTCTGATCTGCGGCGGTACCGGCTCCGGTAAGACGACGCTGTTGAACGCGCTCTCCTCCTACATTCCGGAAGACGAACGCATCGTAACCATCGAAGACGCGGCGGAGTTGCGCCTCCAGCAGACCCACGTGGCGCGCATGGAAACCCGGCCCGCCAACGTCGAAGGCACGGGCGCGATTCACATCCGGCAATTGGTCATCAACGCCCTCCGTATGCGGCCCGACCGCATCATCGTCGGTGAAGTCCGCTCGGAAGAAGCGCTGGATATGTTGCAGGCCATGAACACCGGTCACGATGGCTCGCTGACCACCATCCACGCCAACACCCCCCGCGACGGTCTGGGCCGTTTGGAAGTCATGGTCGGCATGGCGAATGCGAACATGGGCATCCGCTCCATCCGCCAGCAGATTGCGAGCGCGGTGGATTTGTTCGTGCAGACCTCGCGATTCAGCGACGGCGCGCGCCGCATCACGCACATCACTGAAGTCGTGGGCATGGAGCAGGATGTGATTACGCTCCAGGACGTGTTCCTGTTCGAAAAGACCGGCTTGACGGAACAGGGCAAGGTAAGGGGCCGTTTCCGCGCTACCGGTATTCGTCCCAAATTCTACGAGCGTCTGAAGCAATGTGGCATCGTGCTGCCGTCGCAAATGTTCCAGACGGTGGTGGAGATCAACTAAATGCCGATCTCCGTAGTGGTCTCTTTCGTCGTCGTTTTTGCGCTCATGCTGCTGGCTGTCAGCGTGGCGCTGAAGTATTTCGACGCGCGGCGAAAGAGCCAGGTGGCCGGAATGCTGGAGACGGCCTCCGGCGAATCGGCGATCACCGTCAGCAACCTGCTGAAGGAAATCGAAACCGACAAACCCACCGGGCTGAAGCGCCTGGTGTCGTCGATGCAGTTCTCCAAGCACGCAGCCCTGATGATTCAGCAGGCGGGCTTGACGTGGTCGGCGCAGCGGTTGTTGATGGCGATGGTGCTGATGACGGTGCCGGGCTTTGGCATCGGCATCATGATGCCGTTCCTGTTCAATGCCGCCACCACGGCTGTCACGCTAGGTCTGATTTTCGGGTCGATGCCGTACCTGGTGGTGCGGTCGAAGCGCAGTAAGCGGCTGGCCACTCTGGAAGAGCAGTTTCCCGAATCGCTGGACTTTCTGGCGCGGTCGATGCGCGCCGGACACGCCTTCACCATCAGTCTGGAAATGCTGGGCGAGGAAATGCCCGATCCTCTGGGGCAGGAGTT
>JBDTPR010000063.1:0-16124 GCA_039932635.1 Candidatus Solibacter sp. | reverse complement strand
TTGCGCACCTGCTCAAGTACGATTCCGTTCTCGGGCCCCTGCCCGAAACCGTCACTCACGACGCGAACTCCATCACCGTCGGCGGCAAGACCATCAAAGTCTTCGCCTCCAAAGATCCCGCGGACCTCGATTGGACCAGCGTAGGCGCCGAAATCGTGGTCGAATCCACTGGTTTCTTCACCGATGCCAAGGATGCCTCGAAGCACCTGAAGGGTTCGGTCAAAAAGGTAATCATCTCGGCCCCGGCCAAGAATGAAGACGTCACGCTCGTGCTCGGCGTCAACGATGCGGCGTACGACGCTTCCAAGCACAACATCATTTCCAACGCGTCCTGCACCACCAACTGCCTCGCTCCGGTGGTCAAAGTCCTGCACAAGGCCTTCGGCATCGAGAAGGGCTCCATGACCACGATCCATAGCTACACCAACGATCAGAAGGTCCTGGACTTCCCGCACAAAGATCTGCGCCGCGCCCGCGCCGCCGCGCTCAACATGATCCCCACCACCACCGGCGCCGCCAAGGCGATCGGCATCGTGATGCCGGAATTGAAGGGCAAGCTGGACGGTTACTCGATGCGCGTTCCCACCCCGGACGTGTCCGTGGTCGATTTCGTCTGCATCCTCAAGAACCCCACCACCACCGAAGCTGTCAACGCTGCTCTGAAGGCCGCGGCCGAAGGTGAGATGAAGGGCATCCTGGCCTACACCGAAGATCCCGTGGTCTCCACCGACATGCTGCGCAACCCCAACAGCAGCATCGTGGATTCGCAGCTCACCAAAGTCCTGGATGGCAACCTCTTGAAGGTAGTCTCCTGGTACGACAACGAGTGGGGCTATTCCTGCCGCGTTGTCGATCTCTGCAAGTTCCTCGTCGCAAAAGGCCTGTAATTTCGATCCCCGGGGAGGGCAGGCTTACGGGCCCGTCCTCCCCATATTTTTTTCAACCCAGCGGTAGTTTCCCTCCTGCTTCACTTTCCCCGGATGTCAGAAATGACGCAGTACGTCGTAAAGTAGAATTTGCGGAAAAAGCAGCGTAGTCCGGAAAGCCTTCCGGCGCTCAATCGCCGTACTTCTCCCGCGGCGTGGATTTGCCAACACGCGACCCTGATTTTCATTGGCCTGGTGGCACTCGCCACGCTGCGCATCGTCGCGACCTACACCGTTTTCAATCACACTGTGGACGAGCCTGCCCACATCGCCGCGGGCATTCAATGGCTCGACCAGGGAGTCTATACGCTGGAGCCGCATCACCCACCCCTGGCCCGCATCGCAATGGCCATCGGGCCGTTCTTGATGGGCCGCCGCGCCTCGAACGAACCCGATATGTACAAGGAGGGCGCGACCATCCTCTACGGCGACGGGCACTACGACCGTAACCTCACCCTGGCGCGGCTGGCGATTCTCCCTTTCTTCTGGCTCGCCTGTCTGGTGCTCTATGCCGCCGCCAGGGCATCGCTCGGCGAGTTGGTGGCGCTCTGCGCGGTCTTCCTTTACACCTTCGTTCCTCCCGTCCTGGCCCACGCCGGCCTGGCGACCAATGACATGCCGCTCAGCGCCATGCTGGCTGCCAGTTTCGTCACCGGCCTGATGTGGCTCGAACGGCCCGGCATGCGGAGCGGTGTCTTATTCGGCGCGTGTACCGGACTCGCGATTGTCTCGAAGTTCTCCGTGTTCCTCTTTCTGCCCGTCGCGTTCGCGGCCTCCCTGCTGTGCTATCTGGCCGCCACCCGCCCCGCGTTGGGCACGCTTCCCGAGGCGATCCGCCGCGCAACTCCAACCTTTGCGCTCGCGGTCGCTGTCGCGCTTGTGGCGATCTGGGCGGGTTACCGTTTTTCCGTTGGGCGTGTGGACTTCCTGGGCTTGACGCTCCCTTTCCCTGAGCTGCTCAACGGCGTCAAGGCCGTGGCCGCGCACAATTCGGCGGGCCATCCGGCCTACCTTCTCGGAGAGCGCAGGCTGTTCGGGTGGTGGTATTACTATCCGGTCGTCTTCACGGTGAAGACCCCGCTGCCGTTCCTGGTTCTTTTCTTCATCGGCCTCGCCATTTCGCTGCGAAAGGCCAATCGCGCGCGTCCCGCGTACTGGCTGCCGCTGGCCTTCTCGCTGTCGATATTTTTCGCCTCCTTCACCAGTCAGATCAACATCGGTGTCCGGCACATTCTTCCCGTGTATCTCGGCTTCGCGATCACCGCCGCGGTGGGCGCGGTGTGGCTCTACGAGAAATCGGCGTCCACCCGGATGGCGATGTGGACTCTCGCCGCCCTGATCGTCTGGCATGTCGGCACGTCCCTCTACAGCCACCCGGATTACATTCCATATACGAACCTGATCGCCGGCAACTCGCCCGAGAAAATACTGGTGGATTCCGATCTCGATTGGGGCCAGGACATGAACCGGCTCGGCAAGCGCCTGCGCGAACTGGGCGCGAAGGAAGTCGCCTTCAATCCTCTGATCGTCGGCTACCTGGAGGAGTACCACGGCTTTCCACCGGTGCACCTGATGCAGCCTACGCGGCCCTCGCCGGGGTGGAATGCCGCCAGCCTGACCGTGATGCTCTCGGGACGCCTGGGCCTAGGCAACCAGTTCCCCAACGCCAAATTGTGGACCACGGGACGCCCGCCCACCGAGCGAGTGGGCAAGACCACCTATCTCTGGTACATTCCGCCCACGCCCGCACCAACGGGCAAGTAGCCGCGGCCCTGCCTCCTGTAGAATGGTTGAGTCGTAACCCTGGGAGACAAGATGCCGCAAGTCAAAGCCAGTCCGAAATCCTATGACGTAATCGTAGTGGGCTCGGGAGCCGGCGGCGGAATTGCCGCCCACATCCTCACTCTCGCGGGCGCCAAGGTCTGCATGCTCGAAGCCGGCGGCAAGTACGACACCGCAAAGCAGAGCGACATGTTCAAGTGGAACTACGACGCTCCGCATCGCGCGGCCGGCACCAAAGCGAAGCCCTTCGGCCACTACGACGCCACACTCGTCGGCGGCTGGCAGGTCCCCGGCGAGCCCTACACGCAGGGGCCGGGCAGCGACTTCATGTGGTACCGCGCGCGCATGGTGGGCGGACGCACCAATCACTATGGCCGCATTTCGCTGCGCATGGGCCCATACGATTTCAAGCCCTACAGCCGCGACGGCAAGGGCTTCGACTGGCCCATAACCTACGACGATCTCGCTCCGTACTATGACAAGGCCGAGGAACTGATTGGCGTTTTCGGCAGTCAGGAAGGCCTCGAGAATACGCCCGATGGCCGCTTCCAACCCGCGCCCGCGCCGCGCGCCCACGAGCGAATCATCAAGCGCGTTTCGGACAAGCTGAAGATCCCCTGCATCCCCTCGCGGCTGGCGATCCTCACTAAGCCGGTGAACGGCCGTCGCGCTTGCCACTATTGCGCCGAGTGCGGGCGCGCCTGCGCGGTCAACGCCAACTTCGCTTCGCCGGGAGTCCACCTCAAGCCGGCGCTGGCCACGGGCAACCTCGAAATCCGCACGGGCGCGATGTGCCGTGAAGTGACGGTCGGCTCCGACGGCAAGGCCACCGGAGTCTCTTACATCGATACCGCGACGCGTAAGGAAGTCACGGTCAACGCGCGCGTGGTGGTGCTCGCCGCCAGTTGCTGCGAGACCGCCCGCATCATGCTTAACTCCAAGAGCACGCTCTTCCCCAACGGAATCGCCAACTCCACGGGACTGGTGGGCAAGTACATTATGGATACGGTGGGCGCCTCGGTGAACGGCTACCTGCCGATTCTGGAGGACCTGCCGCCTGCCAATGACGACGGCGTCGGCGGCATGCACATGTACATGCCCTGGTGGTTGTACAAAGAGCAGAAGGCTGGCAAGATGCCCTTTGCGCGCGGCTACCATGTCGAACTCGGCGGCGGCCGCAATATGCCCGGCGCGGGCACCCTGGGCGGGTCGCACAACATCCTGGGCGGGGGTTACGGCAAGGGACTGAAGCGCGACCTGCGCAAGATGTACGGCGCCAATGTACACTTCGCCGGACGCGGCGAGATGATCCCCAACGACAACAGCTTCTGCGAGATCGACCCTAATGTGGTCGACCAGTGGGGCATCCCCGTGCTCCGCTTCCACTTCAAGTGGAGCGACGACGAGATCCTGCAGGCCAAGCACATGCAGGACACCTTCAAGGAAATCATCACGGCCGCCGGAGGGCGCGTCACCGGCGCTTCAGCGCCCATCTCGCGCGGCGGCGAAATCATCCACGAGGTGGGCGCCACCAAGATGGGCGACGACCCCAAGACCAGCGTGTTGAATCAATGGTGCCAGGCATGGGACTGCAAGAATCTCTTCATCACCGACGCCGCGCCCTTCGCCAGCAACGCCGACAAAAATCCCACGCTATCCATCACGGCCCTGGGCTGGCGCACCAGCGACTACATCGCCGACCAGATCAAGAAGCGCAATCTTTAAGAGCAGCAGGAGGAAACCATGGACGTCACCCGCCGCAACCTGATCACCATCCTGGGCGTCGCGCCCGCCGCCGCTGCCGCGCAGACGCAAGGCGAGCATGCGCACCCCACGCCTGCCACACCCGCGAAGAAGGCGTATGTTCGCAAGATCTTCAACGACCACCAGTGGCGCGCCGTGCAAGTGCTCAGCGACCTCATCATTCCCGCCGACGAGCACTCGGGCAGCGCGACCGCCGCCGGAGTCCCCGAGTTCATCGACGACTGGCTGGACTTCCGCGATCGCGAAGACGGCAACAGTAATCTCTCGGCCGGAATCATAGGCGGACTGGCCTGGCTCGATTTGGAATCGAATCACCTCTTCCAGAAGGATTTCGCTGTCGCCGCAGCCGCGCAGCAGACCCAGATTCTGGACCGCATCGCGTGGCCTGCGCGCGCCACCGCGGCCGATCGCCGCTGGGCCACTTTCTTCACGCGCTTCCGCGATCTCACGGTGAGCGGCTTCTTCTCCAGCAAAATGGGCGTGGCCGATTTGCCCTACCTCGGCAACAAAGCGGTCGGCGAGTGGAAGGGCACGGACCCCAAAGTGTGGGCCGTGATCGAAGAGCGCATGAAGAACGGCTACAAAGGCCTCGGCGGCGAGGTCAAGCCCTGGACGGACTGAGCCTGCGGCTGGGAACTTGCAGGGGCGAGGGAAAGCTTCGGCACGAGGTTGCCCCGCGCGAACCCGGACCGCCCCGCAAGTTACTGAAGCTTGCCCCGGGCGTCCACGGGCCAGATTTCTTCCACCTTGTCGCCCCGCAATCCGTAGACCTTTTCGTGCAGGTTCACGGCCACGCAGATGTGGTTGGGAATGAGGTGCACCCGGTCGCCTACATCGAAGGTGGTCTCGGCCTTTGTAACGTCGATGAAGCCATGCTCTTCGTTCATTTTGTGAAAGCGCGCTCCTGGCGCTTCCACCAGGCGTCCAAACGTGACATCGGAGGGGCTGGCGAGACGATCTGAGGAGAAGGTCTTGGAGCCGCCATCGATGATCATCTGACCCGGGCGCGCGGTGGAGACCACGGTGGCCACCACGGTGGCGGCACAATCTGCGAGCTCGCAGGCGCCGCTGTGGATGGTGTTGAGGTCATTGAAGACGTAGGTACCGGGACGGATTTCGGTGAGCCCGGCGACTTCGTGGGAGTGGAAGAGCGTAGGCGTGGAGCCGCCGCTGACGATGCCGGGCTCGATGCCGGCGGCACGGAAATCGCCGAGGATTTCGGCGACGAGGGCGGAGAGCCGGGCCAGCGCCTGCCGGCCGGTGTCGTCGAGCGACTTGATGTGCCCGGGGTAAAAGGTGATGCCGGCGAAGCGCAGGTGGGGGAGCTTTTCGATGACTTGCGCGAGTTGAATGAGGGCGTCGCCCGGTGAAACGCCGACGCGACCGAGGCCGACATCCACTTCGGCGAGGACGCCGATTTCCACCCGCGCGGCACGCGCGGCATCGGAGAGCTGGCGAGCGGCGAAGCTGCTGTCGAGGGCTACCAGGATGGGGGTTTCGCGGGCCACCTGGGTGAGGCGGGCGAGCTTGGCCTGGCCGATGATGGGGAAGGCGACGAGCAAGCTCGCCGGCTCGGCTGAGGCCATGACTTCAGCTTCGGAAACTTTGGCGACGGTGAGCCCGTTGGCTCCCGAGGCAAGCTGGCGGCGGGCGAGGCGGACGGACTTGTGAGTCTTGGTGTGGGGGCGCAGTTGCAGCGCGTGCTCGCGCGCATAGGCTGCCACCTTCGCGAGATTGCGCTCAAAGATATCGAGGTCCACTACCAGCGCCGGCGTATCGATTTCCGAAACATGCATGTACGTTATTGTATTTCCAGTGCGAGGTTTCCCGCCGTTACATTTCCGCCTGATCTTGGCTTATGCCGCTTTGCTGTTCGGGGCGACGCTGGCGTTGCAGCGCATGTCGGCGCATTCGACGAGCCGGCTGGACACAATCGAGAGCATGGTAGAGCGGAGCACGTTCGCGATTGACGGGGCTTCCTACCAGACCGTAGATAAAGTCTTTATCGATGGGCATTACTATTCGCATCAGCCCCCGCTGCAGGCTATGGTGGGCGCGGCTGTGTACTACCAGCTTTGGCTCGCAGGGCTGCGCTTGGGGCCGGGACGAGTGGCGGCGTACACGATTGTGACGTTCGCGGTCAACGGGCTGATGACGGTGATTGGACTGGCCTTTTTCTGGCGGGCGCTCGCGTGGAGCGAGGTGCCGGAGCGCTGGCATCTGGCGGTGACGGCGAGCCTTGCCTGCGGAACGCTGCTGCTGCCGTTTGGTACGACGATGAACGGCCACGGGTTTTCGGCCGCGCTGCTTTCGATGGGTCTGTATTTCTATGTGCGGGGCGGCGCGGTGTTTTGGGCGGGCCTTGCGTTCGGACTGGCGGGCGCTTCGGATCACGCGCTGCTGGTATTTTTCGGCGCGTTTGGTTTGAGCGCGATGGCGCGATGGGGCAAGGGCGCCGTGTGGTTCTTCGTGGCGGGGGCGCTCGCGCTGGCTCCGGTGGGCGTTTATTATTACGCGGTGGGTCACTCGTTGGTGCCGATCGCGGCGCGGCCGGAACTGTTTGTGTACTCGGGCTCGGTGTGGTCCGCGGACGGGGGGATCTACAACCGGCTGACGGGCGCCGGGTGGAATAGCGGGCAGTTCGCGGCGAGCTATGGCGTGAAGCTGCTGGTGGGGCCCCATGGTTTCCTGATTTACAACCCGGCGTCGTGGCTGGCGCTTTACGGTATGGCGCTGGTGATCCGGCGGCGGATGCGCTACTGGATTGAGGCCGCGGGCGCAGCGGCGGGGTCCTGCCTGGTGATTGTGTACTACGCGCTGGCGAGCGTGAATTCCAGCGGCTGGACGTACAGCGTACGTTGGTTTATTCCGTTTCTGCCGCTGTGGTGGTATTTTGGCGCGCCGGTGGTGAACGGGTGGACGCAGCGCGCGCCGCGATGGGCGGTGGCGTTGTGCGCGGTCTCGGTATTCTATGCGCTGGCGGGGACGTTGAATCCATGGTCGTCGCCCTATTCGGGTTACGCGACGCCGTGGACGAATATCGTGGAAGAAGCGAGGCGTCCGCACTTCGGGCGGTACATCTGGCGGTGATGGCCCGTATTCATTTGTACGCGGGGTTGATGACGCTGGTGAATCTGGCGTTGTACGCGAGCGTGGGAATCGCGTCGCTGCTGGAGGTGCGCGTGGTGGCGCCGGTGGTCTGGGAGCAGCCTTTCGTCGTGCAGGCGGGAGAGAGCAATCGCGCGGTCGCGGAGCGCGTGGTGCATTTGCTAGGGCTATCGCTGGCGACTCCAGTGCACGATTTCGCGATCAAGCGTGATCGGGCGGGCGTTCTGGTGCTGGATTTTTATCACGCGAATGGACGGCACAAGGTGACGGTGCTGGCCGGACGGCTACAGGTGGAGGAAACGCGGGCGAGTCTGTCGAAGTACTTATCGACGCTGCACGTCACGACGGCGGCTTTCAAGAGCGGCGACTGGCGGATGCAGGCGTGGGCGTGGTGGAACGAATTCGCGATGTGGTGCGTGGCGGCGATGATGGTGTCGGGCGTGTGGCTGTGGTGGCGACGGCGCGGGACGGGCGGTAGCCTGCGCCGCGTGCATCGCTGGGTGGGGCTGGGGTCGCTGGCGGTGGTTGCGATTTATGAGGTGAGCGCGATCGCGATGGCGCACCGCACGTGGTTCCATGCGGACGCTTTGAATCGGATTCACCGGCTGAAAGGGTCGGGGCTTTCGGCGGGGCTCGGTGCGGCGCTGCTGGCGATGGCGGCTACGGGGCTGATGATGTGGTGGCGCATGCCTCGCGAGCGTCGTGCGGGGACTGCGGTGGTGGGACTCGGGGCGGCGGTGGCGGGCGGGCTTTTGGTTTGGATGCGGATGGGGTAACCTCCGGCCTTCGGCCCACAAAGGCAGTCAGTAGATTCGGGGCACCAGGATGAAGCGCTCTATAGAGACTTTGGCGCTTTTGTCGGCACGCCGATAGGCACGCTGGAAGACGATCTTGAATTCGTTGAAGGAGTCGAGCGTTGCGTTCGTGGGAACGGGGAACTCGAGCGTTTCATTTACCGGCACGACGGGATCGGCGCTCAAATTGGGGAGCGAGTTGACGTTGTAGCGGCCGAGATACTGGGACGGTGCGCCCGGCATGTCGTTGTTGATGAGCACAAGTTCCAGGGAGATGGTGCCGGGGTAACGGTCGGCATTGCGGATGTCGAGACGGATGGCGGCGCAGCAGGAGAGCGATACCGCCTGATCGAGTTTGTGGCGCGCTTCCATGACGAGCGGGCGGCGATCCGTGCTGCTGAACGAGAGGACGGAAGGAGTGCCCCGCTGGAAGTAGGACGTCTTGGGCGGACGCGCATAAGGCCAGCGAAACATCCAATATTCGCCGGAGAACGGAATAGACAGCGGGCGCTGCATGACGACGGGCGCACCGCCATCGGGCGTCTGGGGCATCGGCGCGATCAGGGTGGGCACGGGTTTGACCTCGGGCCAGAGGATGACGCCCGGGAAACCGCTATCGGCGAGGGTGCCGCTAGCGGCGTCGGGGAGATCGGGGCGCCCGTTGCCCGGCATGCCGCGAGGCCCGGGCGTGCCGGCGGAATCGCCGTCGCTGGCGCCGGAGGGTCCGCGCATCAGGCTGGGCAGCATGCCTCCGAGGGTCATGCCGATGGCCAGGAGGATGGTGAGCGCGAGCCCCATAAAAGCGCGCGGCATGCTCTGCGGCGGTTTGACGGGTTGCACGGCGCGCGATGTCAGGGCGAGTACGGTCGCCAGGGCGGCGCCGCTGGCCAGTGCGAGTCCGGCGAGCGCGGGATGATGCAGCAGGATGGCGCAGACGCCTGTTTGCACTGCGGTGGAGACGGCCAGTCCGGGGCCGAAATCGTGGAGGAAGCGGCGTTCGGGTAACTGGGAATTGGCGAATAGCGAGGTGTCGTGGAAGGTCTCCGGTGGCGGCTGATAGATGCGCCACTGAATGTATAGAAGGTGCGTGGCGTTGACGATCAGAATGAGCGCGGGCAGGGCCGCGGCGGGCGATAGCTGGGTGAGCAGAATCACGCACGGGGCGAACCACACCGCGGCGGAAGAGGCGCGGAAGGTGGCGCGGATGGCGTCCTCCGGTTCCCATTGGGAGGCCGCGATATAGAGCGCCAAAGTGATGAACGCGCCGGCGAGGCAGGCGCTCACGGCGTAAACGGTGGCCCGCAGAATCAGCCAGGGCAGCGGGACGCGCGCCCATTGGAGTCCGACGGCCGAACGCCACATGACATAGCCGGTGGCCAGGATGCCGAGTACCTGCAATCCGGGGACGAGACGCGGACGCCAATCTTGCGCGGCGGGCCGATCTTCCAGCATCGTACACCTCCCCGGGGAATGGACGCCGTACAGGCGGGCAAAGTTCCCCGATTTGGTTCGTGAGATGATATTCACGAAAGCCTATGAACGCACTCTTATTAAAGCAGTATATGCAGCTGGAAATGGTGGACATGCCGGTGCCGGCAATCGGCGCGGACGATGTGCTGGTCCGGGTACGCGCATGCGGGATTTGCGGCAGCGATGTGCACGGTCTGGACGGCAGGACGGGGCGGCGCATTCCACCACTGGTGATGGGTCACGAGGCCGCGGGCGAAGTGGTCGAGGCCGGCGCCAACGTCGCTGATATGAAGGCTGGCGATCGCGTAACGTTCGATTCCACGGTGTATTGCGGCCTCTGCGTGTTTTGCCTGCGCGGGCAGCAGAACTTGTGCGACAACCGCGAAGTGCTGGGCGTGTCGCCTGGTCCCTACCGGCGCCACGGCGCGTTCGCGGAGTACGTGTCTGTGCCCCGGCGGATCATGTACCGGCTGCCGGATAACCTGAGCTTCCAACAGGCGGCGATGATCGAGGCTGTGTCGGTGGCGGTGCACGCCGTAAACCTGACGCCGACTGTACTGGGCGATACGGCAATTGTGGTGGGCTGCGGGATGATCGGGCTGCTGACCATTCAGGCGGCGAAGCATGCGGGATGCAGCCGCATCATCGTGGTGGATCCGGACGCCGGGCGGTTGGAACGCGCATTGCAGGCGGGCGGCACGGATGCGGTGAATCCCACGGTGGTGAACGCGGTGGAGACCATCCGCGCGTTGACCGGCGGTCTGGGCGCGGACGTGGCGCTGGAGTGCGTGGGCGCGGCGGAGCCGATCACGACGGCGATCGAAGGCGTGCGCAAGGGCGGCGCCGTAACACTGGTAGGCAATGTGTCGCCGAAGATCGAGTTGCCGTTGCAATCTGTGGTGTCGCGGCAGATCCGGCTGCAAGGGTCGTGCGCATCCAACGGGGAATACCCGGCGTGCATTGAGATGATGTCGCGCGGGGCGATTACGGTGGACACGCTGATCAGCGCGGTGGCGCCGCTGGAAGAGGGCGCGTCGTGGTTCGACCGCTTGTACCGGCACGAACCGGGGCTGATGAAGGTAATCCTGCAGCCCTAGGCAATCCGGCGGAGGTTCCCGAAACGTAAATTCCATGAGGGCGGAGTTGCGAGATGTAAATTGCAACGTGCGGGAATAAAGCGCCATCATAAGTGGATAGAGTGGAGGGAACCAGATGCTGATCAAGAAGCCAGCCGATATTCTTTATTCCGAGATTACGCCCAGAGATCTCTACCTGAACCGGCGTAAATTCCTGGCCGGTGTGCCGGCCGCATTTTTAGGCGCCCGCGAGCTGTTGTCGCCCTCCAGTCGGGCGATCGCGGGCACCAAGCTGCCCAACGTGCAGAAGAGCAAGTACACGGTGGACGAGAAGCAGAATTCCTACCAGGATGTCTCCACGTACAACAACTTCTACGAGTTCGGCACGAACAAAGACGAGCCCGCGCAATATGCCAAGAACTTCAAGACCTCGCCGTGGACGGTGAGCGTCGAGGGGCTGTGCGCGAAGCCGCGCAAGTTCACGATGGAAGAGATTCTGGCACTGGCGCCGCTAGAGGAGCGGGTGTACCGGCACCGCTGCGTGGAAGCGTGGTCGATCGTGGTGCCGTGGGTGGGCTATTCGTTGAGCGCGCTGCTGGCGCAGGTTGAGCCGACCTCGAAGGCGACTTACGTGGCGTTCGAGACGTTTTTCGACCGCAAGCAGATGCCGCACGCGGCAGGCCTGCAATTCCCCTACGTGGAAGGGTTGCGCATAGACGAAGCCATGCACCCGCTGGCGCTATTGTGCACCGGGATGTTCGGCGAGACCCTGCCGCCGCAGGACGGGGCTCCGGTGCGCCTCATCCTGCCGTGGAAGTACGGCTTCAAGGGCATCAAGTCGATCGTGAAGATCAAGCTCGTAAGCAGCCAGCCTCCGACTTCGTGGAACCTCACAAACCCGCCGGAGTACGGCTTCTATTCGAACGTGAATCCGCATGTGGACCATCCGCGATGGAGCCAGGCAAGCGAGCGCCGGTTGGGCGAGTTCCGTAAGCGTCCGACGCTGATGTTCAACGGGTATGGCGAGCAGGTCGCCAGCCTCTACGACAAGATGGATCTCAAGAAAAACTACTGACATGCTGAAACAGCGATGGACCAAGGTGCTGGTCTTCGTGGCAAGCCTGGTGCCCGTTTTATGGGCGTGCTGGCGTGCCTGGAACCAGGATCTCACTGCCAATCCGATCGAGTACATCACGCGCTTTACGGGCGATTGGACGCTGCGGTTCATCGTTTTCACGCTGGCGGTGACGCCCTTACGCAAACTGCTGGGGCTGCCCGACTTGATCCGCTACCGGCGCATGATCGGGCTGTTCGCATTCTTCTACGGCACGCTGCATTTCACGACCTATATCTGGCTGGACAAGTTTTTCGACCTGGCGGACATGTGGAAGGACGTGGCTAAGCGGCCTTTCATCACGGCGGGCTTCACAGCATTCGTCCTGATGATTCCCCTGGCGGTGACATCGACCACGGGGTGGATCCGGCGGATGGGCGGGAAGCGCTGGCAGGCGCTGCACCGCCTGGTGTATTTCAGCGGGATCGCGGGCGTGGTGCACTACTATTGGCTGGTGAAGAGCGACATACGGCTACCGGCGATGTACGGGGGATTTGTAGGCGTGCTGCTGCTGTATCGCGTGACGGTGTGGGCCGTGAAGCGCCGAGCGACGCCGGCGTCCAGGGCGCGTATCCCGGCGGTTTCTCCGGGTACTGTGCGTGATAATACCTAAATTCGCGGCACGTACCCGGGGCCGCAAATGAAGCAAAAGTCCTAGAACCAGTCCTTACGAGTGGGCCTGTTCAAGAGAGCGAATTCGGGGCATGATGGTTTTGCGGTCCCGAGTTCACCTGCACCGGCTTAGTCGATGAGGCGAACGGAGGACGGGACCATCCGAGTCGTTGTGTTCGCTCCTGAGTGAAATTTCATTTGTCCGCCGGTGCTCGTCACACCGGCGGTTTTTTTGGTCTGCGGGCAACTCCAACGCCAACTTTAGCGCCCAGGAGCACCGAAAAGGCGCCGCTTGATATAATTTGGAGTTTGCGGACGAAGAGGATTTTGAACTGATATGTCAAATAGAATACTAGTCAACGGCGCAGGCGGATTCATCGGCGGACACTTGGTGAAAAGGCTGAAGGACGAAGGCCACTGGGTACGCGCCGTGGACATTAAGCAGCATGAGTACACCGCGCTGCCGGCGGACGAATTCGTCCAGGGCGATCTGCGTGACGTGGCGGTGGTGCGCAGCGTGGTGGAAGGCATCGACGACGTCTATCAACTGGCTGCGGATATGGGCGGCGCCGGATATATCTTCACCGGCGATCACGATGCGGCGGTGATGCACAATTCGGCCACCATCAATTTGAATACCCTGGACATGGGTGTTAAGGCCGGGGTGAAGCGCTTCTTCTACTCGTCCTCGGCGTGCATTTACCCGGAGCACAATCAGCGCGACCCACAGAATCCCAAGTGCTCGGAGGACTCGGCCTACCCGGCGGCTCCGGACAGCGAATATGGCTGGGAGAAGCTGTTCAGCGAGCGGCTGTATTTCAGCTATGCGCGTAATCACGGCGCACAGGTGCGGGTGGCGCGCTTCCACAATATTTTCGGGCCGCAGGGGACGTGGTGCGGTGGACGGGAAAAGGCGCCCGCGGCGATGTGCCGCAAGGTGGCGGAGACTGCCGACGGCGGCGAGATCGAGATTTGGGGCGATGGACTGCAGACGCGGTCGTTCCTGTATGTGGATGAGTGCCTGGAGGCGGTACGGCGGCTGATGGAATCGGAATTCGCGGGGCCGGTGAATATCGGGTCCGAGGAGATGGTGACGATCAATCAACTGGCGGAAATGACGATGTCGATTGCTGGGAAAAAGCTCTCGATCAAGCATATTCCGGGTCCGCTGGGCGTGCGCGGGCGGAATTCGGACAATCACTTAATTCGTGAGCGCCTCGGTTGGGAGCCGTCGCGTCCGTTGCGCGAGGGGATGGAAAAAACGTACTCGTGGATTGCCGCGCAGGTAAACGCGGCACGCACCGTCAGCGTGGCGTAGGCGAGCCGGACTGCGCGTCCGCCCTACAATTTATAGCCCGCGGCCTGGGCGTCGCGGTGGAACATCTTCACGGTATCGAGCGAGAACTCGGTGAGGTCTTTGCCCAGGCTGGGTAGTTTCTTGAGCAGGTCGTGGGTGACGGTGATGATGTGGCAACCGATCTGGTCGGCCTGCACCAGATTGAAGATCTCGCGGGGGCTGGCCCAGATGAGTTCCAATCGCGGCTGTGAACGCATAACGGCCAGGGATTCGCGCATGATGGGTAGGGGATCGACGCCTGCGTCTGCCACACGGCCGGCAAACACTGAGATGTAAGCGCTGGGGCTGCCCTCGAGGGCGGCAGTGGTGGTGCGCACCTGATCGACGGTCATCAGGGCGGTCACATTCAGTTTGATGTTTTCATGGGTGAGCGCGCGGACCAGGTGGTCGGAACTCTCGCCCCGAGTGTTGGTGATTGGTATTTTCACGTACACATTAAGCCCTAGGGCGGCGAGTTTTCGCGCCTGGCGGCCCATTTCGTCGAACTCGTCGGAGAAGACTTCGAGGGAGAAGGGGCGGTCCGGAATTTCGGCAAGGATTTCGCGGGCGAAGGCCTCGTAGTCGGCGATCCCGACCTGCCGCATGAGCGTGGGATTAGTTGTGAAACCTTGAATCAGGGGGTTCTTATACAGGTCGAGGATGCCGCGCTTGTCGGCGCCGTCGGCGAAGATCCTGACTTTCAGCTTGGCTGTCACGGTTCCATAATAACGTGCCGCGAGTAGCGGTAATACTCCGCACTGGCGGTGCCCGGGGGGCACGGTCTGACTGGGAAAGCTCCTGCTATACTAGTATTGCCTTTTGATAGTCCTGCAACACCTGGCTGAGAATCCATATCTGCCGAGTCTAGCCCGCACGATTGAAAGACAACGACGATATGAAAAACATCTTTGTAGGCAATTTGGATTTTGCAGCTACCGAATCTTCTGTCCGCTCGCTGTTCGAGCCCTATGGACAGGTCGATCGGGTGAATGTAGTAACTGATCGTGAAACCGGCCGCTCACGTGGCTTTGCGTTTGTCGAAATGGCAGACGCGGCGGAAGCGGAACGCGCCATTGCGGCGCTCAACGGAATGCAACTGGACGGCCGTGCGCTCAACGTAAATGAAGCCCGGCCCAAACCCGCAGGTGGCGGCGGCGGTGGTGGTGGCCGCGGCTTCGGCGGTGGTGGTGGCGGTGGTGGCCGCGGTCCGCGCCGCGAGCCCCGCTGGTAAGGGCGCGTCACAAACAGGAAGTACGGCGGCCGGCGCTTAGAGCCGCGCCGCCGAAGTATAGGAGTCTAAGCTATGGCTACTCGTTCGCGCACATCATTTCAAAAACGGCAGAAGGAAATCGCCCGCATGGAGAAGCAGCGCGATAAGGCTGCCAAACGGTCGCAGCGGAAGCTGAATCCTAGCGATACCGTCGATAACGACAGCGAATACCTGTTGGATGCGGATGGCCTGCCGGTGCTTGGTGAGGACGGAGCGCCGATTCGCCTGATGGTCGAGGGCGATGGCGAGGGCGATGGCGACGATGCGGACGCTGAGGACCAGGACGAGTCGCAGACTAACAACAACTAAGCTCCGCGCTCGCCGCGCATAAGATTGCGGGCAAGCGTGAGGATCTCAAAACAAAACGGCCCAGGGACTCTCATCCCTGGGCCGAAGTTTTTTTGGTTGGTCGCGAGTTAGACCGCGCGGCGCACCGGGCGGCGGCCCGAGCGAAACGCAAAGCCGCTCTTGGCGGGCGAGAAGCCACCCTTACCGGAGGCGGGGCGGAACTGCTTGCCGGCCTGCTGGCGTTCGGCGGGCGGCATGACGATGACCGGAGCGGCATCGTGGCGCGCGGCGCGCTGGATGCTGGCGGGCACTTCCTTGCGGATCAGTTTGACCGACAAGGTGCGCTCAATGCGGCCGATATCTGCTCGCTCGCTGCGCGTGGCGAAGGTGGAAGCGACGCCGCGGGCGCCGGCGCGGCCGGTGCGTCCCACGCGGTGGATGAAGTCTTCGGGGACCTGGGGCAGATCGTAGTTGACCACGTGGGCGATGTTTTCCACGTGGATACCGCGCGCGGCCACGTCGGTGGCGACGAGCACGCGGTAGTAACCGTCCTGGAAGCCCTTGAGCGCCTGGTTGCGCTGATT
>JBDTPR010000062.1:0-16213 GCA_039932635.1 Candidatus Solibacter sp. | reverse complement strand
AATGAAGGCGATCAACGGCGGCGTGATTCCCGCGCCGGCGCCAACTCCGGCAAAGATCAGTCCGTTGGCCAAGCCCCGTTCCTGCGACGGAATCCAGCCCGCAACCAGCCGGTTGGAGGCGGGAAACACCATCGCTTCGCCGATACCTAAAAAGAATCGTGCCGCCAGGAGCAGTGCCATCACACCCGGGATACCCGCCGGCACGAATGCGACCAGTGCCGTGAACACGGCCCACCACACCGTCGCGAGGGAGAGAATGATGCGCGGTCCAAAACGATCGGCCAGGCGTCCCCCTGGCGCCTGAAAAAGGGCATATCCCAGCACGAAGCTACTGAAGACCCAGCCAAGTTGAACGTCGTCGAGGTGGAATTCCTTTTGAATGGAACTGCCCGCTTCACCCTGTCCAAATAGGCGATCGCGCTGATGGCGAATATCCAGCCGACCATCAGCCATCGGATTTTACCGCGGGTACGTTTCATTGGGTCCACCTGACTCTCCCGGCGAATGGATGAGGCTAGCAGGCTTATGCCTTTAGATGCAAGTTGCACCGTAATTGAGCCGCGTGTTAGGCTCACCGTGCAAGGACCTACGTTCGCGAGAGGAAGGAAGACCATGGAGAAAACAGCGGTCACGGTGGACAATGTTGCTGAAGTGGCAAACCGTTTCCTGCGGCTTTACACGGGGGCGATTTCCGACATCCTTGATAAGAATGGATGCCGGAATCAGGTTCTGCCCAACTACATAACGCCGTTCACGATTGATAACCGTGTGGCCGGTATAGCGTTCACCGGCCAGGGCTATCCCTGCGCCGATACCGCCCACGATGACACGCCGACGCGCCTAAAAATGCTCGACAGCATTACGCCGGGCACAGTCTCGGTGTGGTCCACAGGCGGCAGCACGGATTGCGCACACTGGGGAGAAATCATGTCCACGGCGGTCAGGCAGCGCGGTTGCACCGGCGCCGTGATCGATGGCGGTGTTCGTGACGTGGATTTTGTGAATGCCATGAACTACCCCGTCTTCGCGAAGTTCAAAAGTTCGGCAAGTTCCCTCGGGCGCTGGGACATTGTGGATTGCGGTATCTCCATCAAGATCGGCAATACCGTAATACATCCGGGAGACTACATCTTCGGTGACACCGATGGCGTAGTCGTAATCCCGAAGGATATGACGATGGAGGTGCTGGTGGCCGCCGAAGGCGTGTTCGAGCGCGAAGCCGGAATGCGCGAAGAACTGAGGCGAGGAATCTCAGTTAAGGATGCTTACGCGAAGTACGGCTCGCTCTAAAATGCCTTGGAGGAAGGCCAGGTAGGTGGAACGTGCACCTATTCGGTGATAATCTGACAGTGGAGCGCCGACTCATGGGAAAACGCGATGCACAACACGGCCAGGTGCCACCAAGACGCATGTGCCAGCGGCACGGAGACGATCACCCTTGCACGTGCGCAATGGGCAACCTCTACCGTTTCGTCGAGCCTGTCGTGCTCCTGCTTCTGAACACCAAGGGGCGTTCCTATGGGTACGATCTCGCAGGAGATTTCCAGGAACACGCGCTGACAGACGCGCAGATCGAGCGAGCCGCTCTGTATCGAACGCTCCGTCAACTGGAGATGAACGGAAACGTCGCATCCGAGTGGGAAACCGATGGGGCCGGGCCGGCGCGCCGGGTTTACAAACTCACAGCGCAGGGCGAGCGTCATCTGGAAGAGTGGGCGAGTGTTCTTGAACATGTTTCGAAATCGATGGCTCGTTTCGTCAAGGACGCGAAAAAATCGCTGCAAGGACCTAAAGAGAAAAGCGCTAAATCCGCCTAGGGTAGCGGTTGTGCCACTCCAGCGGCGGGGATCGGCTCGATCTCCTGAAATCGGAGAATGACGTATGCCGGAACTGACACAGCTTATTCCCATTATTCCGGGAGAGGCACAGACAATCCGAATAGGGATCATTATTTGTGCACGCTACCGCGATTGCGGGGGCGGCAAGTGCTTTCGCGCAATGCGCGAACGGCGCGGCGAGTTTTCTCGTTATGCCGTAGACGATCAAGTGCAGATCGTCGGCTATTCCACCTGTGGTGGCTGTCCGGGCGGCAATGTGGAAAGCGTGCCGGCTGAATTTCTGAAGAACGGGGCCGACGTTGTTCATCTCGCGACGGGCTTCGTGGTCGGCTACCCGCCTTGTCCTTATACTCGTCAGTTCAAGGTCTTTATCGAAAAGCAGTTCGGCCTTCCTGCGGTTGTGGGAACACACCCGATCCCCCTGAAGTACCTGCAGTCCCACAAGCAGCTCCCGTTTTGGGAAGAGGCGGATATCAAGGTTCTCGCCGATCATCTCTTGACGGAAACTCGTGAGGTGATGGAATCCTACAATTGATTCCGTCTTCCCATGCCCCGCCACCATCATCATCACGAGATAGCGTCTGGAGATTTTGACCGCCGCCGCTGGGCCAATGAGGCCGCGGGGTATTTCGGGTTTCTCCCATGACTTGAATGTCGAGGAAAATCATGATTTTAATATTTGTTCGACTATTCTTTCTCACCTTGTTGTCGGTACTCGCATTTGCGAAGCCTGCGGAACAGCCGCAGTTGAGAGTCAACCGTTTGGAGCATTCGGTTCTGGCACCTTGCTGCTACGCCGAATCCGTCGCGATCCATCAGAGCGAAATCGCGCTCAAGATGCGAATGGAAATCGCCAAATGGGTGGCAGCAGGGCTTTCAGATCAAAAGATCCTGGGTACCTACGCCGGCTTGTACGGCAGCGAAGTGCTTGTGGATCCTCGGACAATGCCGCGGGGATGGACGCCATTTTTCCCCTGGCTCGTCCTAATCCTGGGGATGTTGCTGGTGGGCTGGTTCCTTAAACGGTGGCGGGAAGCTCCCAGGCCCGCTACTGCACAGTCCTCGGCTGAAGTCGTGAATTTGCCGGACTTCGACGAGGAGTGACAGTCTTGAAGGTGGCCTTTCTGCGCCGGTGACTGATCCCCGTTGGGGCGCAGCCACGCGATGCAATGCATCAGCCTTCACGTCTCCCCTTTCGGGGCGGCGATGGCAGTGCGGGGCGAACTGCTTTCTTCGGGTGCGCCTACAGCATTCGCGAGGGCACGAATCTGGGCAGCATTTCAGCCTTCCTCCACGGATTCAAGCGAGTGTAAAGGATAAATCCGCAAACTTCGATGATCGTGAGGCTGAAGAACGGAACGAACAACAACCCAAGTACTTCTAGTCTGATGGCCATCAACGGCGACATGACGGTGTGTGCTCCCGGTCCAACTCGGTTCGGAGGCAACCTCCCAAATCAACATATCGGCCGAATCTTTGAAAGAGCAGCAGCCTGATTCTTTGCGGCCAATGCGAACACGCCGCTCTCGGCGTAAGAGAATGGCGCGTAGGTGTAAACTGAATAGGACGATACAGTCTCAAATTAAGCGGGTGGCTCAAGCCGCCTAAAGACCATCCAACGCTGTGGAAAGGACTCATGCATGGCACGGTTTCGACCGCTGTTGATTGCTTCCGCGTGCTACCTGTATTTCGCTATCCCCCTGGCCGCCCAGGTCGGCTCGGCGGCCATCAGGCCTGCTGACGGAGGCGCGTATTTTCAAACCCTCGTGAACGAGGCGAAGACTCGCATCCGGGAAATTGGCGCCGACCAGCTAGTGACGCTTCAGAAGGCAACACCATCCCCGGTTCTCGTAGTTGTTCGCGAAGACAATGAGTGGGACAAGGTTAGAATACCTGGGGCAATTCACGTGGGGCGCGGAGTCCTCGAGGTCAAAATCGAATCCCGGATCCCGCAAAAGACGACTCCCATCGTCGTCTACTGCCAGGGTGGCGGGCGCGCCGCAGTCGCCGCGGATGTCCTCGCCAAGATGGGTTACACAAATGTCGTGTGGCTGGCCGGCGGGCTGGCAGCGTACCAAGCCGCCGGCTTGCCATTGGACAAATCGGCTTCCCCCAAATAGCTAGCCACCGTTCTTTGAGCACAGGACGCTGGGCAAGCCAACATGGCTTTACCGGGCGACTTCACCATCTGCCTGCTCACACTCAGTTCCAGACGGGAGTTACGAATGTTCGAAAGATACCTATGATCGGAAGACGCGATTTTCTCCGCTGGTCCGGCGCGTTGGCGCCCGTAGCCGCCGGAGTTGAACAACTCGACGCCGCCGCGCGACGCAAGGAACACCCGAAGAATATCATCTGGATGGTAACGGACGGCATGAGTCCAGGCGTGCTACCGCTAGCCGAGCAATTTTCGCTGCGCGCGCGCAATCAGGGCACGATCTGGCATGCGCTGGGGCAGCGGCCGGAGACCGCGCATGCCCTGATGGACATGGCCTCGCTGGAATCGATGGTGACGGACTCGTCGTCGGCTTCCTCGGCGTGGGGCAGCGGGTCGCGGATTCTGAACGCATGGATCAACATGCTGCCGGACGGGACCCGTTTGACGCCGATCGGCGTGCTGGCTAAGGACAAGCGGAAGGCGATCGGGCTCGTGACCACCACCACGGTCACACACGCGACGCCGGCCGGATTCGCGGCCGTGTCCAAACGTCGCGACGATGAGGATAGCATCGCTCTTCAGTACCTCGACGTGTGCGACGTGATCCTCGGCGGGGGCGCCAAATTCTTCACCTCGACAGGGCGCAAGGACAAACGGGACGCGCTGGCCGACTACGCCAAAGCCGGCTTCGCGGTCGTCCGAAAGCGCAGCGAACTGCGCGACGCGAAGGGTTCACGGATTCTCGGCGTTTTTGAAAACAGCCACCTCTCCTACATGCTCGACCGCATGCACGATGAGAGACTGCAGGCAAACGTTCCGACTCTTGCCGAAATGACGCAAGCGGCATTGGAGCGCCTGTCTGGCGCGTCCAACGGCTTTCTGCTTCAGATCGAGGGTGGGCGCGTGGACCACGCGGCGCACAACAACGACGCGGCTGCGCTGCTCTGGGAGCAATTGGCATTCGATGACGCGCTCGGCGTCGTCCTGCGGTTTACCGAGAAGCGGCCCGATACCCTGGTCGTCCTCACCACCGACCATGGCAACGCCAACCCAGGACTCAACGGCACCGGAGCCGAGTACGTCGACTCCAACACGAGCTTCGAACGCCTGCTGCAGGCGAAAAGCTCTTACACGATGCTGACCCCGAAACTCGGCGTCAAAGGCGAATACACCATGAGCGCGGAGACAAGCCGGACCGACAGGCCGAAACCCTCTGAAGAGCACGTGCGGGACTCAATCCGTACCGCATTCGGCTTCGACCTTTCAGCGGACGAGACGGAGTGGCTGAGGACCATCACGGCGCAGTCGAAGGGCGTGGCGATGAGCCGACAGCTCGACAAGATGGTCGGAGTGCTCGGGCAGGTGCTCGGCAACCACACGGGCATCGGATGGACAGGAACCTCACACACATCCGATTACACCCTGCTTTTGGCTCTCGGTCCGGGTTCGCAGCGGTTTCACGGATTCATGAAGAACACCGACGCCTTCCCCATTCTGTGCGACCTGATGGAGATCCGGTATCGCAACCCGTCGATGTCGCCCGAGCGCGCGAGAGACCTGCGAAAATCCGCGGCCTTGATCGTGCGCGAAGACCGGCATTGGGTTTAGCAGGGGCAGCCTGCGGTACAAGGGGGATGCGCGGTAGTTTACGCTGCGTCCTCAGCGGGCGGGACGGCTCCCAATGACCAGGTAGTTGTACGCGCCGAAGCTCCCGGCATGCCGAATGTGACAACCGGCATCCTCGAGTGCAGTTCTCGTTTTTGCCAGGGAAACTCGGTGTTCTACCCGCGGGCCTGGAGGCCGGGTCACATCGTGCCTCCAGTCGAGAACTGCAATCGATCCGTCGGCCGTGAGGATCCGAGCTGCTTCCCGCAGCACGGCGACGTGATCGTCCAATTCGTGCCAGATATTCGCCAGGAAAACCAGGTTGCACCTGGACTCTGGCACGCCCGTGTTCTCAGCGGAACCTTCCAGGAGCCGGATATTCTGCGGCGCAGCAGGTGCCTTGAGCTTCTGGCGAATGATCGCCAACATATCCGGTTGGAAATCGATCGCCAGCACAGTGCCGGAACTCTCCACGGCTCGGGCAAACGGTATCGCGAAATACCCGGTGCCGGCACCGATATCGGCTATCGTCATACCAGGCGAAATGCCAAGTGCTTCAATCGCTTCCTGCAGCGGGAGCCACTCTTGGCGCTCGGGATCTTCGAGCCGCTGGGCGTCCGCCGCTTTGAATGTACGCGAATTCATCTCACTCTTAGGATGCCTCAAGATTCCATTGCGGTTCGGCCTTGCTCGCGAATTGACACACAGCGGGATGGCGATTAGCATTAGGTGTGAGTTGCATCTAGAGGTGTCATGGATCGAAAACGCGTGTTGGTGGTCGGCGGTGTTGCGGGCGGAGCGTCCTGCGCCGCAAGATTACGCAGGCTCGACGAAAGTGCCGAGATCGTCGTCTTCGACAGAGGCCATTTCGCCTCCTTCGCGAATTGCGGACTGCCTTACTACGTCGGCGACGTCATCGCCGACGAGGCCCGCCTGCTGGTTGCGACTCCAGAGCTGTTCCGAACGCGTTTCAATATTGAGGTCCGCACTCGGGAAGAAGTGATCTCGATCGACCGGGACAACCGGATCATCACGGTCAAGAATCTGAAGACCGGCAACACACGAAGCGAACATTACGACGCCCTCGTGTTGGCGCCAGGCGCAGCGCCAATCCGGCCGCCTTTGCCGGGCATCGGCCTGCCGGGCATCTTTACGGTCCGGACCATTCCCGACAGCAGGCGGATTCGCGAGTGGATCGACGAAAGCCGCGCGCGAAAGACCGTCATCGTGGGCGCCGGGTTCATCGGATTGGAAATGGCGGAGAACCTGGTGAAGCGCGACCTTGGCGTCACCATCATCGAAGCAACCGACCAGGTCATGCCGCCCATGGACCGCGAAATGGCGGAGTTCGTCTCCCGCCATCTGGGCAAACACGGTGTCAACCTGCACCTGTCGGATCCTGTTGCGTCATTCGGTGAATGTGACGGGCGTGTGGCCTCGGTCATCACGCGTTCAGGTGCGGTTCTCGATGCCGACATGGTCGTGCTCGCGATCGGCGTAAGGCCCGAAATCTCACTGGCGAGAGATTCCGGCTTGGAGATCGGTCCCCGAGGCGGCATACGAGTTAACGAATCGATGCAGACCAGCGACCCGCACATATGGGCCGTTGGAGACGCGGTCGAGGTCTCGGATTTCGTCACTGGAGATTCGATTGTGATTCCGCTCGCGGGGCCCGCCAATCGTCAGGGTCGCATTGCGGCCGAAGCGATATGCGGCAGACCAACGCGGTTCCGGGGAGTCCAGGCAACCGCGGTATGCGGCGTGTTCGGACTGGCGGTGGCCTCAACTGGCATAAGTGAGAAACGTCTTATCCTCGCAGGCAATACCGATTACGAGGTCGTCTACCTGCACCCTGGCCATCATGCCGGGTATTACCCCGGCGCTAAGCCCATTCATCTGAAGCTGATCTTCCAGCCGTCCGATGGCCTCATTCTGGGCGCGCAAGCGGTCGGGGAGGAAGGCGTGGAGAGGCGGATCGATGTCATTTCGATGGCCATCCAAAAACGCGGAACGGTCTTCGATCTCGAAGAAGCGGAGTTGTGTTATGCGCCGCAGTTCGGCGCTGCCAAGGATCCGGTCAACGTTGCGGGGATGATCGCTGCGAATGTCCTTCGGGGAGATGCGAAGGTTGCCCGTTGGAAGGACCTTCCGTCCACACAAGCACTCCTGCTCGACGTCCGCGAGCCGGATGAATTCAAACGCGGCGCGATCGACGGCGCGATCAACCTGCCGCTGGGGGAATTGAGGCAGCGGTCCGGGGAGTTGCCCCGGAATCGCGAGATCTGGGTGAACTGCGGCGTTGGACAGCGCGCCTACTACGCGGTCCGATTCCTACAACAAGCGGGATTCGAGGCCCGCAACCTTTCAGGCGGATACCAGACCTGGCAGGCGTGGTATCCGGCAGGCATGGCCTGACGCGCCAATTCACTCGGAGCACTCCTTTGGCACACCACCACATTGAGCACGACAGTTCATGCATGGGTGCGAGGCTCTGGGCGAGCCTCGTTCTGAACCTAGCAATCACCTTCGTCGAGTTCATCGGCGGGATGTGGTCCGGCAGCGTGGCCTTGATGGCGGATGCCGCCCATAACCTTGCCGACGTCGGCGCACTTGGGATGGCGATCTTCGCGCGGAGCCTCGGCCGCCGTGGGCCAACACTCCGGCATACATACGGTTTCAAGCGCGCCGAGGTCATTGCGGCGCTTCTCAATGCCGGAGTGCTGATCGCGATATCCGTGGTGATCGTCCATGGCGCCATCGCGCGCCTTCGAAGCCCGGCGCCTGTCGATTCCACGACGATGCTGACGGCTGCGGTAATCGCGCTGGTCGCGAATGGCCTCTCGGTTTTCCTGTTGCGCACCCACAGCCATGACGATATCAACGTGAGGAGCGCATTCCTGCATCTGCTCCAGGATGCCCTGGCCTCGCTTGCCGTGGTCATCGCGGCCCTGGTTTCGCGCACGTCTATCGGAACATACGTGGACCCGCTTGCCGCGATGCTTATCAGCGTGGTGGTTCTACGCAGCACCACGACGGTCTTGTGGAAGTCCCTGCATACTCTGCTTGAAGCAACCCCGGACGGCGTGGACCTTGAACAACTGGTCGGAGACCTGGGTAGCCGCTTTCCCGACGTCCAGTTCCACCATGTGCATGTGTGCGAAGTCGGGCCCAGCCAGTGGGCGCTCACGGCCCACATGCGCCTGGGCGTGACCTATCTACGGGATGCGGAAGCGCGTGCGATAGAGGTTCGCCAGTACCTTCGCCGGCAGGTGAAGATTGGTCACGTCACTCTTGAAAGCGAGGCCGAGGGCTGCGGAAGCGAGGCTGTACTGGCTGTATGGATTTGACCCGTTGTCACGTAGACGCCCCGGGTAGGGTCAAGAAGCGTGCCCAGCCGTGTGCGTGCTCGGTCCCGTCAGCGGCCGCCAATGATGCTTCTGCTTCGATCAGACACCGGTTTCATTTGACGATCCAGCCGCGAATTTGAAAAGTCTCGCCGGTGGCAACGTGGTGACGGAATCGCACCCGCAGTTCGGCCGTCAGCGCTTCCGTTTTAGATTAGTCGCCGCTACGGTTGTGTTGCAAATGGCAGGAAGCAAACAGAGAGAGCCGGAATTGTTTTCGCTGAACCCCTCTATTCACGAGGTTCCGAGCGAATGTTACCGCGGTAGAAGGTGCTAGTAATTTAGCATTTGCAACATAACCACATTTGGGAGGGAGGCATTATTAAATATATCGGACTTGAGGGGCCGAGTGCCTGGCAACCGGCATTCGCCGGGTGCAGAGCTCTAGTGAGAGTTCGGTGAGTCCGTCAATCGGCGCTCTCTACTTCGGCCCACACCACCGGTAGTAGGCGAAACCCGCGACTATGTTAAGCGTGGGCGCGTTAACGGGGCGCCGGCGCCTTGCGATGGTTCCTCTCCTGCGGCCCGGCCCACCTGAGGAACACGTCAACAGTACGCGCCAGGCCAACCGACTGATCGCGAATATCTCCGAGGGCCGATAGGTAGCGAGGCTCCCACAGCGGCTGGGAGTCCTTGTCGGGGAGTAGTGCATTATCAATCCCAAGGGTAATGCACTGCACCTTGGGCAGAATCTTCTCGACTGGTTAAATTTGCCGCTCCTCCTCTACTTCGCGGTTGCGCTCGATCCGGGCTACCAGTTGCCCCATCATGGCAATGTCTTCTTTCAGCATGTTCAAGCGGGTCTTGTGAACAATCGAGTGTATCTCCGGCCGAAATGCCAATTCATCGAGGGCCTCCGCATTGCGCTTGAATTCCTCTGCACGACCCGCGGTTCCGGTGTGTTCTGGCCAGCGAGTGGTGCGTCCTGGATTGGTGATAATACGCCAGGATGAACTTCGCGTGCCGGGAAGAAAAAGTGTTCGGCATTAGACCGGTACCCTATTCGGCCTCGCCCCGAATCCCGTTCGCCTACACCGGAATCCGCAGCCAGGATGATCGCTGCCCGTTCCGCACGATCCGAGATCACCCGAAAAAGGAACTACGCCACTAGTTCGGTGATCCAAGGTTTGAATACCGCATAAGAAGCGCGGGAGGCCAGGACCTGGCTGCGCCGCCACGCAGTCGCGTTTCTTCCTAAGTCAGAGACTCCGACGCGACGTCGGGCCGCGATTCGCCCGATCCCAATAGCGCGAAACGGGCCGCCAGCGGACCGATCAGTTCGAATAGAGCGACGGATGCCAAGACAACGGTCGTCACTGTCCCGCCGAGTTTAGGAAATCGCTGATTCACAATCAGCACCAATCCGATTGCCAGACCGGCTTGCGCCAGGATGGAGAATCCTATCCATTTCTGAGTCATTGTATCGAGTCCCGCCTTGCGAGCGCCATAGCGCGATCCGAAAAACTTGCCTCCTGCACGCCCGATCACGTAGATGAAACCCAAAATCCCAAGACTCGCGAGTAAGCCCAAATTCAGATCCGCACCGCCAATGACAAAAAAGATCGCATACAACGGCGGGTCCGTCTGAGACAAAGACTTAAACAGGCTTTGGCTGCGCTTGGAGATGTTCACCGTGGTCGCACCTACGGCGAGGCTGGCCACCAGTGGCGACAGATCCAGCCATTGTGCGAAGCCAACGCACAACAACACCGAACCGCCCATCAGTATGAGAATCTCTCCATGCTCGACAACGTTCTGCGACCACAGACTGAGCAGCAACCCAATCAGGAAACCCAACGCGACCGATCCGATCATCTGCCATGCCAAGGGGAAAAGAGAAGCATAGATGGCCGCGCCCCAGGATTGTCCGCTGTGCGAAGCAAGATCGATGACCGACGCCACCAAACTGAAAGAAACGAGACAGAAGATATTGTTCAACGCGATCACTCCAGTGAGCGTTTCGGTAAGGGTTCCTTCGGAGTTGCATTCGCGGATCACCATGAGAGTGGACGCCGCGCCTGTGCCCATGGAAATGGCTCCCAGCAAAAATGCGATATCCCAACTCTGCCCGGCGAACAGCATGCCTACTGTAACAAGCGCGCCACACAGCAATGACTCAGCCGCCGTCACCATAAACGCCTGCCGGCCAATGACGCGAAATCGCGAAATTTCAAATACCGAGCCAATGGAAAATAAAATTAAGCCCAGCGCAACCTCGCTGAACACCTCCAGGGTCTCGAGGTTATCGTAAGTGATCCAGCCGAGGAAGGAGGGGCCGACAGCAACACCAGCCAGCATGTAGCCGGTGACTTCGGGTACGCGAACCACTTTGACCAGATGCCCGGCCAGAAGGGCGAAGAAAAGAATGACACCAAGGGAGGCGAGCTCATTCATGCGGCACCTCCGCCAGGCTGCGTTTGCCGTTGCGCTTATAGACGAGACGGATCGGCGTCTGCCCAGGGGTGGCCAGCATCTTCGACAAGAGAGCGACGGAACGATTGCTCTGGCCCAGAATCGAGACCAGGCCGTCTCCACTCCTCAACCCGGCCCGCTCGGCCGGCGTTCCGGGCTCAATTTGCAACTCCGGCAGGACGGGGGAGATCGGCATCAGCACAAGTCCGGTGCCACTGTTGGGAAATTCTACTTTAAGCCGAATCCGGCCGCTTCGTCCCGGCCGGGCGACTTTCAGCTCCTGGCCCGTGTTGATGGCGGTCAGGGAAGGGCTGTCGCTCTCGATCAAATCTCCAGGTTGCAGAGCGTTTCGATCAGCCCAGCGTCCCGCCCAAACATCCATAATGACAAACCCTGTCATACCGGGATACAAGTCCTGCCACTGGGCTGGAATGGGGATGGCACGGAATCCAAACTTCTCCGCGAGACCTCGCTCGGGTCCGGCGCTCAGGGCGAGGAGATCGGGAATACTTGCGCTGAGAGCGACATGAAGGTTACCCTCACATACCATAGCAATCCCCATCAGTCTTCCGTTCAGATCGAACACCCCGGCGCCGGCAAAGGATTTATCCAAGGCGCTATTCAAGACCAGCTCTTTATAGGTGACGCCATCGCACACGGAAACCTGTACTGGACCTTGGATACTGGCGGTCCATAAGGGTTCGTCTTTCGCCGATCGCCCAACGACCAACAACCAGCTATCTGGATTCTGCTTCGTGGCTGCCACTGCAGCCGGAACACCAGCCTCAGGGGCTTCGACGACTACCAGCGTCGGATTCACCAGAGTATGAGGACCTCCCACGGTCAGGATCTTGTTCGGACTCTCGTAGCGAATACCGCTGGTACCTCGATCCGGCAGGAAAACCGCCTGCCCCTCCAGTTCCGCCGCGCGAGCCGCAAGGTACTGGCCAATTCCAGAGGCTTGATCCCGCCGGACCCGTTGCTGCAGAATTGCAGTTTCGGTGGGAGAGGGAGCTTCGCTCTCACTTTTGTGGGGCCGAAAGCGTATGCCGACAAAGAGGATCGCAACCGCGGCAAAGGTCAGGATGGCCAAATATTTTTTGCTGAGTGTTTCCTTCATTTTGGATCCCGGCGCGACGGCCGTAAATCAGACTTCGTACTTCTCCTGGGAGGCAGCCGTCTTAGGATCTTAATGATCCCCTCGGTGTCATGTCGGTACAGCATGCACCGCGATAAAAGGCGACCCTCCTGAGACCGGTCTACGGCCTGACCGGCAAAGATCTCTTCCGGCCCGGAGAACCGCGTATCGGTCCATGACGACGCTCCATAGTCCCGCATCTTCCCGGAAGTGTTAAAAAGCCAAGAACCTCCGCCGGTCGTTAGCGTACCCTCGTCTTGCGGAAATCCGGCGCCGCTGCAGCGATTGATGCGCAGGCTCAGCCGCTCGTCACTTCGGGAAAGTGCCCATAACCTGATCCTTGGGGCAGAAGCCTCAGGCAAGGAGTCGAACTCGTTAAGGAACTCCGCAAGGTTATCCATAATAGTGGCGTGATCAAGCTTATCAAACGGACCTTGCAGGCTCCGGACGCGTTCTTGTCTGGAACTTCCTTCTTTCATCGCAAATTCCGCGCGTGACAATTCGCTTTCTATACCCGGACTGCCGCGTCGCCAGCTCGCGCCATAAATTCTTCCCGCTAATCGGTGTGCCCGTCCGTGCTCAATGCGCGCCCATAGTCTGGCAACTTGATCCTGTCGGCCAGATCGCGTCCGATGGTGAGGTCGGCAATCCACCCGATCCTCAGCAGATTCAAAAGGAGATTCCGCAGCCACAATGAAAACGTCGACTTCGGCGCGAACGCGCCGGCAAAGCGCAACGCTGCCTGCTGCTTGGACTGAATGAAGGGTCCGAACAACTCCTGGTACCGCGCAAAGGCGGACCGGCAGTCTCCATTGGCCCGATGCAGTTCGCCCGCGAGGATATAAGCCCCGGCCATAGCCAGAGCAGAACCTTGCCCCGCCAGAAGAGAAACGCAATACGCCGCATCGCCCACCAGCGCCACCCGCCCGGACGACCAGGCGTCCATTGAGATCTGGCTCACCCGGTCAAAGTACAGTTCGTCGGCGCGCTCCAGCGCGTCGAGGATGGCGGGGCATTCCCATCCGCTCGCACCGAAGCGCCTTCGCAGCAGTTCCTTCTGTGCTGCGGGATTGCCGGTGTCCGGGTCCGGATCGGCAAACGTAAACAGAAACATCGTCCGATCATTGCGCATTGCGAAGCGTGCCACCTGCTGACCCACTTCGGTGTACATGAAATAAACCAGTTCGTCCCTGGCCTGGTATCCATCGATGCCAAACGCCGCCACTTTGTAGCCGAGAAACTTTTCGAACTGGCTCTCCGGGCCGAAGGTCAGTTCCCGGACCCGGGAATGCAAGCCGTCGGCGCCCACCACGAAATCGAATTTGCGCGAGACTCCGCTTTCGAAGCTCACCTGGATGCCGCTATCGCTTTCGCGCATGGCGGAGATGCTGTCGCCGAAGAGCGTTTCCACGTTCGGACCGATGCTGGCGAAAATCGCCGAGGCGAGTTCGCCACGAGGAAGGCTAACATAACGTCCGCAGATGGCCCGACCAAACGCCGTTGCCGGAAACCCGGCGATGTGTTTGCCGCTTCGATCCACTGCTCTGACCTCTTCGACGAGATACGCTTTGCGTCTAATCTCCTCCAGCAGCCCCATGCGCTCGGCCACCTCGAATCCCGAGCCCCAGAAATCGATCACATAGCCGCCAGTTCGCAATGCATGAGCCTTCTCGACGATGGTGGTTTCGAATCCGTATCGAACCAGCCAATAGGCCAGAGTCGGACCTGCGATTCCAGCTCCGGAAATAAGCACCCTCATACTTCCAGCGTAAGCCCCTGGGCCTGCTCCGGAGCGCGCAATCGAGCACTGCCCGGCGGCCGGAGAAAGCGCTCCGGGGCAAACCATACGTGACTGCTACGGGGACGCTTTGCAATCAAGACGTGGATTTTCTCTTCCGCCAACTGACCGAGATCGCCGTGCGCGCACTTTCTCCGGGAATCAATGACCCGTTCACGGCGATCGAGTGCCTTGACCGTTTGACGGCGGGATTTCGCCGGCTGGCCGGACGGGAGCGGCCGTCGCCGGTGAGGCGGGACGACCGGGGCGAGGCCCGCGTCACCGCCCCGCCCCAATCCTTCGCCCGAATGGCCCGGCTCTCCTTGGGATCCATCCGGCACTACGGACAAACTCACGAGGAGGTGCTTCGGGCGTTGCTCCATAGCATCGCCGGGATCGCCGCGGAAGTTCGCGACGATGAGGATCACGCCGTGCTGTCGGACGAGGTCCGGGGAGCAGCAGCCGCAATTGCCGGCTGGACGGATGACGCGGCGAGGCGGCGAAGCGGCGAAGCGGTTCTGATCTTCAGAAGACGTGGAGCGCCCTGCGCGCGTCCTCAGCCGGGGACCAAGCCGCGGATCCGGCGGAAAGTGCGCGTTGAACCAGTTTGGCTTTATCGCGGCTGCAACGGTTAGCTTCAGCCCAATTGACCGCCGCCCGGGGCCGGGCGCTGCTTTTCGGCTTTCCTCCTGACCATTGCTGATGACACGCGCTTGGCCTTCCTGCTCCTGGCTTTTGACTGGCGTCTGGCGCTACTCATCGGCGCTGCTCTCAGTCCCACATGTCAATCGCCTTTTCCAGTTTCACGATGCCGTCACAAACGCTTGAATCGCAGGTGAAGGCTCCGTCGCGGCGGTATGTCGAATTTGTAAGGGCCAACGGGTTGTCTTGCATCATAGTACATCGTGATTTCGATACGCGGCGCGGCAACTCGCCGGTCACGCGGCGGGTAACCTCCACCCTGTGACCCAGATATTTGGCGAAGCTCGTGGTGGGGAATCCGGCAGGCAAAAGTTCGGCGATCAGCCGGAGCTCGCGATCCCCCCGCAGTACATATTGGGGTCCGGGCTTTCCGTCAAGGCATCCCTGCAAGGTACGGGTCTGCCCGGCGGCCGAGGGTACGAGCGCCAGGCAAGAAACGAGTAACCATTCGCGTGTGTTCCTCTGTAAGTTCATGACAACATACCATGATGTTACCTTCCCGGAATGCGGGCGGAATCCCCTGGAAGCATGACAACCGCGGGCAACGTGCGATCGCGCCCCTTATCGACCTGCTTTTCTTCTCTGACGACATGTATCGCGCCCTTCTCGGGAGTAATCGCCCGGCCGTGCTGGCGCGCCCAAACCTGGGTGAACTCGGCGCCGGCCGAGCAGGAAAATCATCGAAGAGTAGTAAGTCCAGAGAAGGATGAGCGCCAGGGAACCTGCCGCGCCGAAAGGCGTCAGCACACTGCTGTTACCCAGATACAGCCCCACCAGATACTTACCCAGCCCGAACAGGCAGGCTGTCACGATAGCGCCCGTGAAAACATCGCGCCATTCGACTTCCGCGTCTGGCAGTACTTTGTAGATCGCGGCGAAAAGCAACGTGATTGTAATCAACGATAGCGCCATACTGGCGGACCTGAAAGTCATACCGGAGAGTGAGGGAGGTATTCCGCGACCGCGTCACCGAAAGCAGTCAGCGCAGCGCTGAGAGCCAGTGAAACCAGCAGCAGAAAGCCAACGCCCAGGACCATGCCAAAAGAGAGCACGCGCTTAAACATGAAGTTCTTCAAACCGCTGGTGCGGGAATCGGGCTTGACCTCCCAGGCACGATTCAGCGCCGATTGCAGTTGCGCGAAAGCTGTTGTTGCCGCAAAGCAGAACAGTGGTGGAAGT
>JBDTPR010000061.1:0-16309 GCA_039932635.1 Candidatus Solibacter sp. | reverse complement strand
AGCCCAAAGTACCCCGCCTCCGGTCCCAACACCAGCGAAAATAAGCGCCCCGGCAGAATCAGTCCGAATCGCACCGCATAGTAGGGCAAGCCGAAGCGTTGCAGCAAATCGACTGGATTATTGATGTACCCGGTATAAATGAAAGGGTCCAGGCCATCGAGTTGCCGCCGGATATTCAGCCCGAAAAAGGCGACCAGAGGCAGCAGTAGCAGGAACGCAAGTTCCCTGCGTTCGCTATGCCGGCTTGGGGACAAAACAGTTCCTCATTTGGGTTGATATCACATTTAAACACACGGCACTTCATCCAGCCGCGACGGCACTTACTGCGGAGGCCGCTTCGTCAGTTCCACAAGCTGCCAGTAGACATGCATCGCCCCCGAATGTAAGTCGCGAGTGCTCAGCAAGTCATAGCCGGCGCCCGCCTTGGTCAACGCTTGCAGTCCCGCCGGTATCTCCGCCGGCGTTTCCCCCAGGAGAATCAGGTAACGCACGTCCAGACTCCGCAATTGCTCCATCTGGAAGTTGCCGATGTGAGGCATCCCCGGATCTTCCGGAGCATCCCGATTCATCTTTGAGGCGCCCCAGATATACGTGGACTGCACGGAGTTGATCGGATTGTTCGTCCGGTTGTTGTACCAGAACAGCACGTTTCCAGGCCCCTGGCTGAGCTTCGGCGTCTCCCTGATCAGTTGGATCGCCACGCGATACTGGTCGCCCTCCGAATCCTCGTGCAACCGGAAGGGACGCGTGATCTGGTAATTGGCGCTGCTGACGAATCCGGCCGCCACTGAGAACGCCAGCAATACCAGCGCGCACAATGACGCCGCGGTCCGCGCGGATTGCCGGTTCCACGCCACGCGGGCAAGCGCCACCGCCACTACCGTTGCCGCTGCCAGCGCCCCCCACTGCGCGGGCTTCATCCGCTCGAGCCACAGGAAGGCCGCCGATGTCTGCAGCGCTGGCAGCAGTGTTGCCCCCAACCCAACCCCCAGAAATACGCCGGATTTCAACTCCCCGCGTTCCCGCAAGGCGTGCCACAGGCACACCAGCATCAAGAACGTCGTGGGCAGCGCGTACGAGAAATAATACGAGAACTCCAACGTATCGCCATTCAATAAAAACTGATGCACGTAAAAGAACGCGACCACCGCGATCCCCGACGCCGAGCACACCGCGATCTCGAAGCGCATTTGCCGCCGCACCACAGCCAGCAGGCAGCACACCGCGAGCAGCACCGGAACCAGCACGTGAGTCACTCGGAAAAGCCACGCCACCCCGGCAGTGCGGTACTGCGCCATTCCCCCGAGCGATAGCCCGAGTGCCGTGTCGATGCTCGGCTTGAAGATATTGCGCGGCATCCCCAGCACGCTCCAGTAATAACCGTAGCCGGCCGCCAGCACCAGCACGAACCCGGCGCCAAACCGGATCCCGCGCTTCAGCAGGGTGCGCCGCGTGGTGCCGTAAAGCAGCAGCGCGGCCACATACACAGCGCCGAAAATCCCCAATATCGCGGTCGTGAAGATGTTGCTGTTGACCGCCATGCTGGCGCACACTCCGGCAGCGCCGTCCCGCACCCACGAAGGCTTGCGTCCCAGCAGCAGCATACTCATCGCCGCCAGCAGGTAAGGCACCCCGGCGGCATCCGGATGGTCCCACAGCAGGGTGCGCGCGAACCACGGGCTCACCATCAACGACACGTATGCCAGAATCGCCGTCGGCAGATTGAATAGCCGTCTGGCGAACAGATAAAACGGAACCCCGGCCGTCAGCGCCAACGCATATCGGAAAGCGAAGTAACCGGGCTCGGCCCCGAACGCCCACGTGAAAAACCGTCCCGGCAATATCAACCCGAAACGCACCGCGTAATACAACAGTCCGAATCGGCGAAGCAGATCCTCGGCGTTGTTGATGTACCCCGTATAGAAGAATGGATCCAGGCTGTTCGCCTGATGCACCTGCCGGAAGTTCAACAGCCAGAACGTCAACGGCGGCAATACCAGCAGGAACAACACTTCCAGCCAGCGTGGAAAGCGCTTCCACGCGCTGGATTCCGGCTGTCTCACTTCCGACTCGTAATCGCGCAATGTCACATTTAAGCACACGGCGGGCGCCCTGCCGTTCAAGCTAGCGGTAATCAGGCTAGCGGTAATCGAAGCGGAACAGATTCACACGGCTCTCGCCTGAACCGAACGTCGCGGCGGGCGTGAAATGCGCATCGGTGTACGGGTCGGTGCCCTCTCCCGGCGAGGATAGATCGAGCCTCGTCTTAATGAACGGCACGTCCAGCGGGGTGGCGCACGCGTACCCCGTTCTGCCCTTCAATGTCGATCGATTGCCCCACCAGATCTGATAGTCGCGGCCATCCAGCGCCTCCTTGGGCAGCGGCACTTCCAGGAACTTCAGCCACTCGTAAAACACATCGGAATTGAAGCAGAAATAACTGATTGCGATCGTGGACTTCGTCTCCGCGTGTGACTTGATCCAGGCCGTGGCGCTTTCGACATTGTGCAGCCGCACCTCGATATCCGTCGAGCTGACCGCCGCCGTCTTGGGCCCCCACGACAAACACAGTCCCGCCACCAGCGCCAATCCCGCCAGCGCCGCGGCGAGTGCCACCCGGCGTTCCGGCAGGCGCTCCGAGATCTTCCGCCACGCCAGGCCCACGGGGTACCCGCACACCACGAAGAAATAGGGCATCCACAGAATCACGTGATGTTTGCCGGCCACCAGATTCAAAGGCTTCGAAACGAAAAACAGTGCCGCGCCGATCAGATACGGCAGCAGCTTGCGATTGCGCGTCGCCACAATCGCGATGCACCCCGCAGCCAGCAGAAGCAGCGTCAGTTTGTCGGGCGCAACCACGTCGAAGTAATACTTTACGTACCACACCAGATTCTTGCCCAGCGGCCAACTCATGCGATCTCGATCCAGATAGCCCGAATACATCTGCACACTCTGGAAGAAGAACCGGCGCTGCGCGAACACCGTGGGATTCCCCAGGACGCAGCCCACTCCAAAACCCAGCAACACCTTCACCAGATCGGGTGTCAGCACCCGCACCAGCAGCGCTCTCGTCGGCCCGAACGCGTACAGCACGACCGCCGCCACCGACCCGCCGATCACCACCCACGACGCCATCAGCACCAGGTGCATCGCCGCCGGAAAATAGTCCGGTTTTTTGTGCTGCACCATCATCAAGGCCCGCGCCGCGCCAAGCCACAAAATCGGCAGCACCACCATCGACCAGCGCAAAACCCAGCGCGGGTATTCGGCCCCGCGGAAAGGCTTGTTGAACCACAGCGTCAACGCCACCACCGGCAACACCGAAGTCATCGAATGCAGGCGCGCACCCGCCGCAATGCCGGCCAGAATTCCGGCGATGATCGCGTAATCGCGAATTCCCGGCGCACGCTCCGCGTCATCGGCCAACGCGCGATTCAGGCACAGCAGCGCGCCCAGAATCAGCACCATCGCCAGCGACTCGGTGCGCACGAAGCCGTTGAACACCGCAAACGTCGGTGAAAACGCCAGCAGCGTCGCTGCCGCCGCGGCAGCCACCTTATTGGTCAGCTTCGCGCACAGCCGGAACAGCAGGACCACGGAGAGCAGACCGCACGCCTGCGTGAACGCTCGCAGCGCGACCATTAAGAGCGGCATGTGCTGGTAGGTGAACGAACTCATCGGCGTCTCTCGCGGCACTGCGCCGATCACCCACGAGGCTGCGTACGCCACAAACCACAGCAGGGCGTTCAACAGCATGAACGGTGTCCCTGGCATGTCGAAGAAGTGCTGCCGAAAATCCAGGTTGGAAAAGCGGACTACCTCCGCCGCCACAACGTATTCGTCGGAACTGAAGAACCAGGCGCGGAACAGCATCGGGCGCATGAAAGCGAACATCAGAATCAACAGCCCGGCCAGGTACGCGGCGCAGGCCAGCGCATCGACTCGGGGGCCGCGTCCCTGTGGTTTGACGGGTGCGTTCATCAAGAGATCTCGGCCAGAAGCCTTATTGAGAGAATTTCCGCATCGGCTTCGCCCGGCGCCACCCAGTTCTGCACCACCACACGGCCAACCTTATCGAGGTCCGCAATCGGAAACTCGATCGATTGCGGCTTCGGACTTTCGGTTAAGGTCTGCCGGAACAGAAAATCGCTTTCGTCCGGATTCAGCACGCCGATGCCGATAGTCCCCTTGTGCACCAGGACTTCGAATACCGCTTGGTATTGCGGATATTTTTGCTCGGGCGCGTTCAGGGATAACAACACGGCGTAAGACCAGGGAGCCGCGTTCGGACGAATCGTTGCCCCGCCGGTGGCCGGGTCGGTGAGCACCGATGCACCGTCGAAAGCGCTCTTCTCCGCAACGTATCCGCTGCTGACCGGGCCGTAATTTTCGCGCAGCATCGCTTCGGCGAACGGCGACACTGCTGGCGCCGGGCGCGTTCCCCAGAACTTAACCAGCGACGCCCAAACATCGCCCTGGAGGAACGAAGGCGGACGCTGGCTCAGCATCCGAAGTTGCAGCGAGAGCTCATCCTCAAAGCGGCGCGGATGTTGCGTGAAGTCCGACTGGTCCGCCAGGCTCCGATCGAAAACGCTGGTTGCCGCATACGAAAACCGCGGATCGGCCTGGGCCATCAGCGAGGCGATCAGATAGCTGTCTTCGCTGGTTTCCATTTGCGGGTCCGTCAAGAGGTCGGGAGTCAGGAGGTCCGTCGAGGCCACGAAACAGTTCGAGGCAAAGATCGAAACCACGCCGCGCCAACTCTCCTGTGAGGTGAATCCCATGGAATGCACCGCGCGACTGTCTTCAGCGCAGCCATCCTTGGCCTGCCGCGTGGCGAGTTGGGCAATCGAACCCGAAAAAGCGAAGAACCGGCTTTGCGCCGACGCGGGCTTCACCCGGAACAGCGTCTCGAAATGGTTGGAGAACCACCAATCGTCATCGTCCAGCACCGCGAAGTACTGTCCGCCCACCGCACCCAGACCGGCCCACAGGCTCGCGCTGCGATTGCCTCCCGAACACTCGATCACGCGCACCGCCTCAATGTTCGGATAGCGCGTATTCAGAAGCGGCGAAAGATCCAGCTCCTGGTGCCTGACCAGCACCACTTCGAACTTGCCATAGGTCTGCCTGGAAATCGAGGAAATTGCACGCTCCACAAATTCCACCCCGCGGCAACCGCAGCGGACAATCACCGAAATCAGCGGCGAATAACTCTTGCGCGCACTGCGCAATCCCGCGGCGCGACGCTCCGACATTTTCTCGTGATAGTCCACAGCATTCTGCAGCAAAATCTCCGCGGCGAATTTCGCCTCGAAAATCTCGCGCGCGCGGCGCGCCTTTTCCATCGCGATTTCCGGGTGGCGGTAGATTTCTTCGCGACGCTCCGCAATCTCCCGGCACAGCGCCTTGTCCGGCAGGTTCTGTTCGAAGTAGTAAACGCTATCGCCAAAATTGTTTCGGATCCACGGAATGTCGCAGCAGAGAGCAATCGCGCCTACCGATGTGATCTCGAAGATGCGGTTCGAAATGCAGTCGTCCCGCAGATGGCTATTCGACAGCAGCACGAGACCGATTCCGTTCTTCGCATACCGCTCCTGTACCGAAGTGCCGTCGAACTCCGTCGCTCCGCCGTAAGACCCCGGCGCCAGAACCGGCCAGGCGTGTTCAGGTCCGCAGATTTCGACTCCCGGACTATAACTCAGTACCCGAAAGAAACTCTCCCGCCTGCGATCCCAGTTGGTCCCAAAGTAGGTGATGCGAAGCTCGCGCGCGGCGATCAGTTTCTCCAGGTCCGCGGATGCCGCATGTCGCTGGCAGGAGTTGTAGTAGTAACCCACCGGCTTGGGCCGGCCCACTCCGACGCTGATGTCCGTCAAAAATCTCTCCAGCGTCTCGGAGATCGTGAGGTAGCCGTCGTAGGTAACAATATTATTGAAATAATGCCGGTTCGCAAAAAAACAATCCCGCGGTTCGTGGATCACGCCATAGTGAGGTATGTCCACTAGCTTGGGCTGGGTGGATGACGCCGAGAGCACGAAGTCCGGGGCGAGTTCCTCCATTTCTTCGCTATACCTGCAGTAGACTAACTCGTGACCAATTCGCTGCGCCGCGATCGTCAAGGAGCAACACGCCTGATTTTCAGCCGCCATTAGCCACGGGTTCCGATACGCGATTTTCATGCGGTTCGGACCGTTTCGATATACTGGGGAAACATCACAAAGTAGCATAACAGACTGATTAATCACCCGGCATTTCCGCGCTCCGCCGCGGCAATTGCGTAGCGGATTGTTGCTCCGCTGCTTACCATCCGCGGCAAATTTCGATACCGACTTATGCAACTGTCACAACTTCTCGGCGCGATCCACGGCCTGCTGCTGATCGGCCTCTGCTGGCGCTCCGCCACGCGCCTCGCCGAGGGCACAATCCCCCGCCTCTGCGCCGCCTTCCTCCTCCTCTGGGCCAACCTCGCCTACACTGCCCTAGCTCTAGCTTCGTTTACGAAACTAGATAGCCTGACGCTCTACATCACCGTTTCCCTAGCGATAGCCGCAACCCTGGAAGCTGTACTCCACTGGATTACGGCACCTGATCTGCCAAAATTGCCGACAGTCCGTGCAACTCTTGTGGGGCAGACTTCAGTCTGCGCACCGACTTCAGTCGGTGCACCGAACGCTACGACGGCCTTCGATCGCATCCTTCTTTGGATCCTGGGTATCACGCTCCTCCTGGCCGCCGCAGCTTCCGCCCTCATCTGCCTCTACTACGTCCCCAACAATTGGGACTCGCTCACCTACCGCTTCAGCCGCGCGTTCTTCTATCTCACTCGCGGCGACCTGCTCCACACCGGCAACCCGCTCGATCCGCGCCTCCTCTACTACCCTTTCAACGGAGCGCTCTTCTACCTCTTTTTCGCCATCCACAAATTCACCGCGGGCTGGTTCTACACCGCCACTGCCCTTGCCTGGATCTTCTCCGGCCTCGGCACGTGGTACGCCGCGCGTTGCATGGGCGCCTCGCGCACCGGAGCCTTCATCGCCGCCTGGATCTGCTGCCTCGCCCCGAACATCCTCGCCCAGGCCGCCTCTACCAACGACGAGATCCTCGCCGCCGTCCCCATCCTCCTCGCCCTGGCTTTCTTCCTCGAATGGCTCGCTGCCCCGCGTCCCCGCTACATCCTCCTCGCCGCCCTCGGACTCGGACTCGGTATGGGCACCAAACTCCACTGGGCTTTTTACTTCCTCTTCACTGCCGCGGCCGCGCTCTACATCCTCGTGCGCGCCTCCCGCTCGTCCACTTTCCGCGCAGATCTCCTCCACCGGATTCCCGCCCTGCTCGCTGCCTTCGCCCTCGCCGCGCCCCTCGCCTTCGCCTTCGCCGCCGCCAACTACGTGTCCTCGGGGAAACTCCAGGACGAGCCTTTCGCCAACGCCGTCCTCAACCGGCCCTTCCGCCTATCCCTCGCGCTCGAGAAGATCCGCATCAACACCGCCAACATCTTTCTGAGCCCCCTCCCCGACCTGCCCACGCCCGTCGACCGCGAAGAGAGCAAGAAGATTTACACCGCCTTCAACCAGTTCTTCATGCGCTGCTGCTTCTCAGACCTCAAGGAGACCACCCAGCGCTCGCCTGAAGGCTACCTCTTCGAAGGTCCTGCCGACCCGGAGGGCGCCCCCCCAAGCCCCAATGAGTACACTGTCTGGCTCGGCTTCATGCCGCACCTGCTCCTGCTCGCCGCCATCCCACTCGCCATTGTGCGCAACAAAGCCGCGCTCGCCGCCGTCGCAGCCTTCTTCGTCTGGTTCGTCACCTACTCCATCAGCAGCCGCTACATCCCGACCGCGAGCGTTTACTATAGCTTCCCCGCCGTCCTCGCCTTCGCCGCCCTCGGCCCCGCTTGGGACTTCACACGAGCTTCGCGACGTCCCGTCGCGAAGCTCGTGCTCGGCGCCTTTCTCGCCGTCTTCGCCACCCACATCCTGCTCGGCGTCAACCTGCTCGGCTTCGGCGCCTTACGCAATCTCAAATTCGTCTGGAGCCGAACGCCCGCCCCGGAAATGCATCCCGCCGCACCCAGCGTCGCCAAGACCATCCGCGCCGCCCGCCGCATCTACATCCCGTACAGCCACTGGGAACTGCTCTACTGGAATTTCATGCGCTTCAACCCCGCCGCGAAATACTCCACCGGTGTCGAACTGCGCATGCCCTCACCCGACACCATGCTGCTCCTCTCCGTCGCGCGTGAAGGCGGTTCCGACCTCTTCCCCGCGCGCCTCCCCACCGCGGCAGCCACGGGCGTCCTTTACATCGGTGACGCCGCTGGCGAGCCCATCTACGCGCAGGGCGGCGGGGTCGAAGCATCGCACCCCAACCAACCCCGCTACATGCTCCTTCCCCTCTGGTGGTCCACCGACCCCGCCGGCAAGGTCAACGGCATGACCATGCGCGTCGCCCGGGGCTCGCAAAACGTATCGTGCTGCGTCGGCGTCGATCCGGCCGATGCCATCGATTACCGCTACGAACTCCGCCACTCTACCGGTCCCTCCCACGCCTCCCACGACTGGAGCCGCGTGGGCGACCCGGATCCCGGCGTCTCCCCTAACGCCACCGATACCTACGACACCCTGATCGTCGAAACCCGCCACCGCGCGCGCCCGCTCGAAATCCACCGCACCGAGCGCCGAATCGCCGCACACGCCTACGATCTTTCCAAGGACCAATCTCGATGACCCCCGTATTCCAAATCGTCACGCCCGCCTACAACTCCGCCGCCTTCATCGACGAGACCATTCAGAGCGTCGTCTTCCAGGCCGGCGATTTCCGCATTCGCTACCACGTCCAGGACGGCGGCTCGCGCGACGAAACACTCGCCAAACTCGAGCGCTGGTCGGCCCTCCTCCAAGCCGGCGCCCTGCCGCTGCTCAACGCCGGAGTTGAATTCACCTTCGCCAGCGAAAAAGATGCCGGCATGTACGACGCCATCAATCACGGCTTCGCCCACCTCGGCGGAGCAGCCGGCGATTACATGACCTACATCAATTCGGACGACCGCCTGCTCCCCGGCGCGCTCCAGTTCGCCGTCACCGTCTTCGATGCCCAACCCGAGACCGCGTGGCTCGGCGGCCGCCCCTGCGAGATGAACGAGCGCGGCGAACTCATGCGCATTCACGGCGAACAAATCTACCCGCGCGCCTCCCTGCAGGCCGGACTCCACGACGGTCGCTCCCTGCGCTTCGTCATGCAGGAGGGCACCTTTTGGCGCGCCAGCCTCTGGCACAAGTGCGGAGGCTTCCGCACCACCCTCCGCCAGGCGGGCGATTGGGACTTATGGCGACGCTTCGCCACCGAAGCGCCCTACGTCACCACCGACATGGTGCTCGCCGCGCACCGCCGCCGCGAAGCCCAACTCACCGCCGACATGACCACCTATTACCGCGAGGTGGACGAGACCATCGCGAGTGAAATCGCAGGCCTGCACCCCGCCGAATTGCAGCGTTACCGCGACTGGGCCTCCTCCTCCGAATCCGACCGCGACCAGCGGTTCTACGGCCCCATCCTGCGCTTCCACGTGGCCACTTTCCACGGAGGCAGCGGAGAATGGCAGCCCGAAATGCGCCCCTACCAGGCGCCTCTCAAAACCACCGTGGCCGTCACCAACGGCTTCACTCGCCCCATGCTCCCCGCCGAATTCACCACCGGTTTCGGACCCGCCTGCGACGCCGAATATCCGCTCAACTTACTGCCCGGCTACCACGTCACCACCGCCGCCGATTGCACCCTCATCTTTCAAGCGCAGACGGATGGCCTCCATCGCCTTTTCATCCGTTGCCGCATCTTCGACCCGGGAGTCCGCATCCAGCTATCCAATGCGACCCGGACCATCCTGAACGCCGAGCCCCCGGTAACCAGTCACGATCGGGACATCACCTTAATCGCGGAATCGGTCTTCACTGCCGGCCCCAATCAAATCACCCTGTCGCTCAAGGGAGCAAACCCAGACAAAATGCCGATCGTAGTAGTAGTCTCGGCAGAGGCCCTCGCAACCGTCTGATTCTTTGTGGGGCAGACTTCAGTCTGCGCACCGACTTGAGTCGGTGCACCGGCCGCAGGCCGGAGGGTTGTATGACCAAAGTAACTTCCATTACTACCGCTCATCAGGCGTACTGATTCGCGCATGTGTCCAAAAGTAAGCACAGTATACTTACCGGACCATCCCGGCGATCAAGGGTCTCTGCAATCGCTGGGGACGTGGAAACATCAACTTGTGGAGGACCCATTGAAGAACCATCTCAAACGATCGCTAAGCCGGACTTCAGCGGTAGCCTTGCTCGCTCTCACCGCGGGTATGACTACCATTCATGCGGGCATTATTCAACCTACGGCGACATTGCCGCCGCCCAGTGGGGTGTATACCTTATCTCCAACCTGCCTCGTTCCAGCCTGCGTGGCAAACATCAGTGTCTCGGGCTTCCAAAACATCACCGACGTGGTGGTAGCCGGCAACGAACTGGTGACGGCCAACGCAGTCATGGCTGCCAACCTGTTTCAGAATCTCGGAGGAAGCCCCGGCGCGATGCTGGGCTCCATTACCTTTGCCGGAACCATGGACTTTACCTTCTTCGGCCGGACGCTGGCCAATCCGTTGGGGACCTTCAACGCGCAGATCACGAATTTCGACTTCATGGGCACCTTCAACGGCCACACCATAGAGGCCAGGCAAAATCCGAGTCAGGCGAGCACCGGCCAGACCTCGGTGTCCGCATTGGACGCCGACGGCCGGTCCTTTGAGATCACCAGCTTCTTCGATGTTTTTGCCGAACTTAGCATCGATGGCGGTCCCTTCGTACCCGGCCCGCCTCGCCACACCGAACTGACGGCCGCACCCGAGCCCGGCAGCATTGGGCTTGCCGTCTTCGGCTTGCTCGGTCTGGCGGGCGTTGCCTCCCGCTGGCGCCGTAGCCGCTCCGCGCAATCCCCAATCGCCTCAAGCAATTAACGCGGTTGCCGGCGTTCCCCCATCGCCGTCCCTTCAAAGAAAAAAGCCCCACGCCTAAGGTGGCGTGGGGGTATAGAGTCTTACAACAATCTGTCTCGGAGGATGACAGACCAGCATGATGCTAGCACTTGGACCTGGCAAATGCAATGTACCGCACAGTGGAAACTAGGGGTGTTCCCCCAATATCTCGACTAACGTAATTCCTCCATGACTTGCTCCAGCACCTGACGCGTGGGCCGCGTCTTTTCCTGCGGCAAGGTGGTTAGCGGCGCGTCCGACATATTGAGCTGTTCGATAAAGGTCGGCTTATTGGGGTTCACATATAGCACGCCGGTAAGCACCTCGCCTTTGGCTTCGGCTGCTTCGAGCACGGCTTCGGCGGCAATCCTGTCGGTCGGGTCGTAAGCGCGTTCCAGCTTACGTATGCGCAAGTGTGATCCATCGTGCATTTCCACGTCCATGACTTCGCCTTCAGGAATGTCCACCGAGATCTCCTGGAAGTGAGGGACGAAATCCAGGTCATGCAGCACGGTCTCGTGTTCCTTCATATATCCGTAACTCTTGGTGGAACCGGCATGATCGTTGAAGGTCACGCAGGGGGAGATCACGTCGATTACGGAGAGCCCGTTGTGCGCAATGGCGGTCTTAATGATGGCCTGTAACTGCTTCTTGTCGCCGGAGAAGGAGCGCGCGACGAAGGTGGCTCCCCACTTCAGGGCGAGGGCGCAGCAATCGAAGGGGGGCAGGTCGTTGACGGTGCCGGTCTTGAGCGTGGAGCCAAGGTCGGCGGTGGCCGAGAACTGACCCTTGGTCAGGCCGTAGACGCCGTTGTTCTCAATAATGTAGATGAGCGGCATGTTACGGCGGACGAGGTGCATGAACTGTCCGATGCCGATGGAGGCTGTGTCGCCGTCTCCCGTGACGCCGATGCCCATCAGGGTCCGGTTGGCCAGTAGGGCTCCCGTGGCGATCGCGGGCATGCGGCCGTGGACGCCATTGAAGCCGTGGGACAGTCCCAGGAAGTAGGCGGGTGACTTCGAGGAGCAGCCGATACCGCTGAACTTAGCTACGCTCCAGGGCTGCACACCTAGTTCGTAAAAGCACTCCACAATGCGCTCGGAGACGGAGTTGTGTCCGCAACCGGCGCAGAGCGTGGTCTTGCTGCCCTTATAGTTCACGACTTCCAGGCCGACGTGATTGACCTTCTTAGGGGGAAGCGGCGAGGTGGTGGTGCTCATGTTATTTGCCCTCCTGTTTAATGATGTCGTCGGTAACCGTGCGCGCATCGAGCGGCAGTCCGCCGTAGTAGCGCACGCTACGCAACCTGGCAATTACGTCAACGTCGAATTCCAGGCGCATGAGACCGAGTAACTGGGCATCACGATTCTGGTCCACCACGTAGACGCGGTCGTGGCGGCGGATGAATTCCTGCACGGAAGGGGTAAAGGGGAAGGCCTTGAGGCGCATGTAACTGGCGGCGATCTGGTATTCGTCGCGCAATTGGTCGCAGCTTTCGCGGACCGCGTAATCCGAGGTGCCGATGGCGATGAAGCCGATCTTGGCGCCCTCGGGCTCGATGACCACAGGTTCGGGGACATGCTTGCGCATGACTTCGAACTTATGCGCCAGGCGGTCCATGTTATTGACGTAGTCGTCTTCGCGTTCCGTGTACTGGGCCTTATCGTTGTGACCGGAGCCGCGGGTGAAGTAGGCGGCAGCGGGGTGATTCGTGCCGGGGAGCGTCCGATAACCCACACCGTCGCCATCAAGATCGCGGTAGCGGGCGAAGCCGCCGAGCCGCTCGAGGTCTTCGGCGGTCAACACCTTGCCGCGGTCGATGGGCGTCTCGGGGTAATCGAAGGCGTCGGAGGTCCAGTTATTCATACCCAGGTCGAGATCGGTGAGGATGAAGACCGGAGTCTGGAACTTCTCCGCGAAATCGAAGGCCTCGATCGTCATCGAGAAGCACTCGCGCGGCGAGCAGGGGAAGTACATCGGGTGGCGCGTATCGCCGTGGGAAAGCAGCGCGGTGGTGATGAGGTCGCTTTGCGCGGTGCGCGTGGGGAGCCCGGTGGAGGGTCCGACGCGTTCCACGTCGAAGACGACAGTCGGGATTTCGGCGTAGTAGCCGAGGCCGATGAACTCGCTCATCAGCGAGATGCCGGGTCCGGCGGTGGCGGTCATGGAGCGGGCTCCTGCCCAACCGGCGCCGAGGGCCATGCCAATGGAGGCGAGTTCGTCTTCGGCCTGCACGATGGCGAAGCTGGCCTTGCCGGTTTCGGGATCGACCCGGAAGCGCTTCATGTAGCCGATCATGGTTTCCACCAGCGATGAGGAAGGCGTGATGGGGTACCAGGTGACGACGGTGCAGCCGGCGAACATGCAGCCGAGGGCGCAGGCGGCGTTGCCATCGATGATGATTTTGCCAGCGGTCTCGTTCATGCGTTCGACCTGCCAGGCGATGGGCTGGGTGAAGGTCTTGACGGCGTACTCGTAGCCGGCCTGGCAGGCGCCCCAGTTGAGTTCGGCGGCCTTGGCCTTTTTCTTGCCGAATTGTTTGGTGAGAGCCTTGTGGATCTCTTCCATTTCGATGTTGAGAAGCTTGGCGACCACGCCATCGTAGATCATGTTGCGGACAAGCTTCCGCAATTTGGCATCGGGGCACACCGGCGCCACGAGCTTGTCGAAGGGGACAGGGAAGAAGGTAACGTCGTCGCGGAGCAGGTTGAGTTTCAGCGGCTCGTCATAGACAACGGCGGCGCCGCTATCCAGTTTCATCACGTCTTCCTGCGCGGTTTCGGGGTTCATGGCCACCAGGAAATCGATTTCCTTGCGGCGCCCGATGTAGCCGTGTTTGGAGACGCGGATGGTAAACCAGGTAGGCAGACCGGCAATGTTCGACGGGAACATATTCTTGCCGGAGACGGGAACACCCATCTGAAAAATGGAGCGCATGAGAACGGAATTGGCGGTTTGGGAGCCGGATCCGTTGACGGTCGCTACCTGGATGCTGAAATTATTGACGACGGAGTGGTTTGGCTGTCCGGACAGAGAGTCTGCCGGAGATACCTCTAGCGTTGACATCGATTGGGGTTCCTTGTATCGGGGAGTGTGGCCCAGTTCACGGTCAGCATCATTATATGCCAAAGGGATGCGAGGTGGGGATGGCTATAGGTTAAGGGTAGGTGCGTACGGCTGCAAGCTCCGGATCGCGGCGGTGGTACCCGGTATCGGCGATGAGGGCTTCACCCTTGCGGAAACGGTCGGTGGAGTGGTGGCGCACGTATTGCCCGGGCGGTTTGGTGGGAGGAACCGTCATCCCGAACCTTGCGACGGGACCAGCGTAGCTTGGCGGTCGGAGCTCTCCAATTTCGGCTTGCACATCCTCCCGGTCATGTCGTCAGCTCGGATTCGACTGGACCGAAACACCTGAGCGCACTTATCGCGACCGGATACTAGACCCAGACAGAAGGCGAGAAAGTGCGGTACTGGAACGCCAGTGACAGCCGCGCAGAACCCGATCAGAAAGAAAAGCCGAGGAGCGCCGTGACAGCGGAACGGTTGCCGTTCTGAAGCGTGATCACGACCTTGCTGTCGAGCTTGACGGGCCCGAGCATAACATCGGAGGCGCCGAGCATGATTTCCGTTTTGCCGCTGCCCATCTGGAAACTCCAGACGAACGCCGTACCGCTGGCCTGAACCAACGATCCGCTGAAGGTCAACTCGCGCGTCGTGGGAAGCGTGGCGACGGTCTTTTGCTTGAATCCGAAGGCTACGGTCAGGACGCCGCTCTTGAACTTGGCGGAGTACTTGCCACCGATGGCCAGGGTGGTCTCGGGCGCCGCGCCGGATTTCTTTTTCAGTTCGAAAACAAGCTTGCCGTCTTGGGTGGAGCCCTTGACGTTAATTTCAAACTTCAGCGTGGTGCTGACGCCGTCGGCAGCGCTCTTGCGCTCGATCGCGTAAGACATTTCGAACTGGCTTACGTTGAACTGTCCGACGAGCGCGACGGAACGGGTCCGGCCGGCTTTGTCGTAGCTGTATGACAGCACGTTGAAGTTGTTGTCGACGACCAGCTTATTCGGCAGCTTGAAGACGGCCTTGTTGGGGCTGGCGGGGTTGGAGGGATCCGGGGCGATGTCGTACTCATAGATGACTCGCGCAGGGTCGTCTTCGTCGGGATCGTCTTTCCACCCGCCCTTGAAGTTCAAGGTGAATTTCTCGATGATCTCCTTTTTGTCGACGAAGTTGAACTTGAAGGCGCTATTGGTGTCGGAGATGATGCCGTCGATGGTGGATGCCTTTCCGTTGACGGTCATCTCGAGGTCGTGCGTCTTGGTGAGACCCCATTTCGGACGGACGGGGAACTCGAACGGGCTCTCGCTCTCGGGCTTGACCATGAGGACAGCCGAAGCGAGGCGGAAATCCGGCTGCGAAGTCGTGGAGCCGTTCACGTCGAAGACTACCGCGCCGGCCTGTTGAATGACGAGGTGATTGTCGGGGGTCCAGACCCAGTCCACGGGAATGGGGGTTGTGGCTGCACCGTTGGTGATGACGATCTGGTTGTCGTTGGAGGTCGACCACTTACCAGCATCGGCCTCGCTCAGGACGACTGATCCGTCGACCCCAAGGGTGAATGTATTGGCACCGCTTTTCAGTTGAAATGTGCGCATTGCTCTTCTCCGGAACAGAATTGTGAAAGCCCTAATGACGTACTACTGGACGTACTACGGGAACAGAAAATTGAAGTGAACCCGGCCACGGCCTTTGCCGAAGGCGCCATCGCCCCAGCCGTAAGCCCAATCGAGAGCAAACACGACGCCGCGAAACGGAAACCGAAATCCGGCTCCGGCTCCGCGACGGACTCCCGGGAGGGAGCGGGTCACAGCCACATCCTCGACTTGGCCGACATCGAAGAACGGCGCTATGTGAAGGTTGCGTTCGAGCGTGACTAGCATCTTATTCACACCCAGGTTGGGCAAAAAACGCCACCAGAACTCGTTCTGCGCAGACCAATAGGACCTGCCGATGGCGTCGTCGGCGCGAAAGCCGCGGACGCTATTTTCTCCGCCCAGGGAAAGCAGCTCGAACATCGGCGTATTGGAGGTGGCTCTCCCGCCATGCACACGAAAGTGCAGCGAGGACCGGCCATTTAGCGTTTGATTATATGCGGCTTCGCCCGAGAACCGCGCGTACACCGGTTCGGTGGCGCTGGCTCCGAGGCCGACACGAATAGAGGGACTCCAGTGAAACGAGGCGGGCCGGGGTCCAAGTTGCCTGCTCCAAACATGGCTGATGGAGAGGTCGAGG
>JBDTPR010000060.1:0-16422 GCA_039932635.1 Candidatus Solibacter sp. | reverse complement strand
ATCCATGGATCGCCAAGGAAGTCCCGGTGCGCGGCTTTGTTCTGGATATGGAGACCGGTCTCATCAGGGAAGTCCACGCGGTTGCACAGGATGCCGCGGCCTGAGGATTCGTCCACCCGGAGGAAAGCATCTCATGAAGAAGAGCATCGAAGAAAACGACGTCTGCAAATCGGCGGAGTTGAGGTTGAAGAACCTGGGCGTCGAGCTTCCACCGCCTCCAGCTCCATTCGGAGTCTATGTGGAGGCGGTGCAAACGGGCGGCCTGCTTTTCCTGACCGGGATGCTTCCCACGGAGGGTGGCGGGGCGAGATTCGTCGGTCGCCTGGGGGCAGAACTGAATCTGGAGGAGGCGAGGGCTGCCGCTCGACTGGCGACGATGAATGCTCTTGCGGTCGCTCGCCAGTGCTTGGGGTCGCTCGACAAGGTGACTCGTGTCGTGCGTCTGGGCGTAGCGGTGGCCACTTCGGGAGATGTGCGAGAGCAGCCCAGAGTTGCCGATGCCGCGTCGGAGCTTTTGCAGGGTGTATTCGGGAAGGAGAAGAATCCGAGTCGTCTTGTGTATGGCGTTGCCAGCCTTCCGCTCGGTTGTCCCGTAGAGCTGGAACTGATTTTTGAGGTCGGGAGCTAACGAACGCAAAGGGAACTCTGCCATGAAAAACCCCACATTCTATCGAACGATCAAGGTCGATGACGTGTCGATCTTTTATAGAGAGGCCGGCCCACCTGACGCCCCTATAGTTCTGCTGTTGCACGGGTTGCCGTCCTCATCGCGGATGTTCGAGCCCCTGTTCTCGCGCCTTTCGGATTCCTTCCATCTGGTCGCGCCGGATTATCCTGGCTTTGGCCACAGCGATTGGCCCGACCCGAAGGATTTCGCTTACACCTTCGATCACTTAGCCCAGGTCATGACTCGCCTCGGCCGAGGCCTTCTCTTGGCGCAAAGGCCGAAGTGGCTCCATAGGAGCATCGATATGGGGCTGCAGGCGCTTAAGTTTGTGTGCAACAGTAAGCGGAAGCACGAATCTTTGTTGACAGCTATATAGGAGGTTTCCTAGACTCACTGCAGACTTCATGGGGACCGCGGACCAACTATTCGAGCACATTGCCGACGGTCTCTGGAGTGTCCTGGAGAGCTACCGCTCCCAGGCAGCCGCGAGACTGGCTGGTTTGGGGCCCGAGCCGGGTATTGCCGATCCAGTTCTCAAAGATCGTCTTCTGGAGCCCTTGCGGCCGGACGATATCGAATCTCCCGAGCCCGGTGTTTCCGCGCTGATCAAAGGTCTGGTGCAGCTGCTACCGGACCCGGTGGCGGGTGCACAGGTCAGGCTTCACGGCTTCCTTGCAGCCGCTGGCCAGCCTCGCGGGCTCGCGTTGGTAGTGGCGACGCCGGGGCCGGCTGCGACATTCGTGATCGCTTTGACCGGTGACGGACCAAGTGGTATCGCCATCGAGCTGGCGGCAACCGGCGCCGCCGCTTTCAACACTGCGACGCCATTAGGCACAGGCTGGTCGCTAGTTCTCTCGGGCCAAGCGCAACCCGGCGGACGTCTGCGGTTCCCTCGCGACGGCACCGCAAGCGTGCCCGATGGCGGGACGCCCCTCAGCGTTCAGTTCACACTGTCCTACAACGGACCACCGATCGTGCTGGGCCCGACCGCCGGGCCGCATGTCACCCTGGGCAACGTTTCCGTCGGTTGGAAGACTTCGCTCGACGCTAGCGGCAACCCCAAAGTCTCCTGGACCATCAATCTGCCGGAGGCCCAACTCTCCCTGGTTGCCGACGTGGTCGCCGCGCTGCTGGGCGATCGGCTCAGCATCCCGATGGACCTGAATCTGGCAGCCGATCCGGAGTTAGGTTTCACAGTAAGAGGCGGCGGTCTGCGGACCACGCTGCCCGCCCATCTCAGCCTGCCCGGTGTAGATATCAGTGGTGTGGACTTCGGGCTTTCGATCGCCGGCGCAGACGTGCAATTCTCGTTCGGGGTTGGCTTCACGGCGTCCCTTCCCGGATTCCCGCTGCTGTCAGTGACCGTTACGGGGCTTGGCGCTTCGTTCCCAGTTTCGACCGGAACCTCCCTGCTGGGGCTGAACGTCGCCGGCATCCGTCCCACGGTGCCAACAGGTCTCGGCGTCGATCTCGCATTGCCGGTGATCTCGGGCGGCGGATTTCTCCAGAGCACGGGTCCGGGCGGCTACGCCGGCTTTCTTGAACTGAATTTGCTGGTACTGACGATCAAAGCGTTTGCGCTCCTGCAATTACCGGTGCCTGGAAAGCTACTCTCGTTCGTCGCGATCATCAGCGTCGAGTTCCCGTTCCCTGGTATCGACCTCACGTTCGGCTTCGCGGTGGCGGGCGTAGGCGGCATCGTCGGGATCAACCGCCGTTTGGATAGGGAGGCTCTTGTAGCCGCTGTCGTGGATGGCTCGGCAAGCCGTTTGCTGTTTCCGGTAGACGCGGCTGCGCACGGTCCCGCCATCGTTGCCACACTCGGCCGGGTGTTCCCCGAAGCACCAGACCACATCTTAGTGGGGCCCATGCTGAAGATCACCTGGGGCGGACGCATCGTCTCAATGGTGGTGGCCGTGGTAGTGGATTTGCCGAACCCGCTGCAACTGGTGGTACTGGGGCAAGTTACCGTGGCGCTGCCGGATCCTTTGGCGCCCCTGGTGTTCATTCGGGCTACTTTCGCGGGAGCGTTCGAGCTTTCGCCGACGCCCAGCGTCTCCATGGTGGCCAGCCTTAGTGGTTCCTATATCGCGGGCATGCCGTTGAATGGCGATATCTTCTTTCTGGTGAGGGGAGGCAAGGACGCCGATTTTGTTTTTAGTGCCGGAGGGTTTCACCCGCGCTACGTTCCGCCGAAGGGCGTTCCGGCCAACCTGCAACGGCTCCAACTGGCAATGACGCCGCCCGGGGTGCCGGGTCTGCACGCGGAGGCCTACTTCGCTGTCACCACCAACACGGTGCAGTTCGGCGCAAGGCTGGACCTGTGCGATGAAATCGCCGGCTGCGGAGTGGACGGGTGGTTCAGTTTCGACGCGCTTTTCAAGTGGGATCCTGTTTTCTCGTTCTCGATCCGGGCATCCGCGGGAGTGGCAGTGCAGGTCTTTGGGGAGACGCTGATGGGCGTCCACTTCGACTTGCTGCTGGAAGGGCCGGCGCAATGGCATGTACAAGGAACCGGATCGGTGGATCTCTTCCTGTTCAGCGCATCGCTGGATTTCGAACACACCTGGGGTCCGTTGCCGCCGGCAACCGGGCTCGCGAAGGATCTCGCGGAAGTTCTGAGAACGGCGTTGAAGCCCCCGTCGGCCTGGATCGGCGCTCCACCGGCGGGCGAGGTCTCCGTGATTACGTTGTCCGCCAGCGCGCGCAACCTGGTGAGCCAAGGACACACAGTTCACCCGCTAGGCAGCGTCACCGTGCGGCAAGGCGCCGTGCCGTTCGACATACGAATTTCACGTTTTCAGCAGGTGCCGATTCCGCCGCAAACCTGGTCCATTGCAGCGGCCGGCAGCACGCCCGTGAGGGATTCGTTTCCTCCCGGCGAACTACTCGACCTGACGGAAGACGAAAAACTCTCGAAGCCCGCTTTCGAATTCTGGACCTCGGGTGCGGCCCTATCGGCGCCAGGTGAGGTGCATTCCGATTTGCGCACTTGGGATACGGGTTATGAGACTGTGCTGATTCCCGACCTCACGTCCATTGGCAAGCAGGAAGTCTCCGCGCTGGCATTTTCGCACGAAAGTTTTCTGGCCGTGGGAGATATTCACCAGAGGCCGGATTTGTGGCACGCGCTCAACCTGGAAGTTGTTACGGTGTTGCCGTCGCAGCCCGTGAGTGTAGTCACAACGGACACTCTGACTCGCCCGCCCGGGTTCATTTCCAGCGGCGGGTTCACCGAAACGTTGCAGGCCGCTCAAGCGGTATTCGGCACGGTTGGGCAAGCTGCGGCACATCAGATAGTCGAAAGCTGGGAAATAAAACAGTGACCAACCGTGTGTTCACATCATGGGTTCGCCGGGGGGCTGCGGCGGCCATCATCGAACCGGACCCAGCTTCGGGAGGATGGCGCGGACCCGCGACTTTCCAGCCGTCGGTGAAGGTTAAGAAGGACGGCGGGCCGCCAATCGAAATTACCGGTCCGCCGTCGCTGCCCCTACTGGGTGCAGGCGCCGTATCCGGCCTGATTCCAAAAGCAGTCCTTCGAACCGACCCGCGAGACGGCGCCACGGGTGTGGAGGACAACTACCTCGTTCAGGTTGAATTCTCGCGTCCTGATTTGCCGTGGATATTCACGCCGGCAAAACCGAATTCCAAGAATCGCCTGAGGCCGTGGCTAGTGCTGATCGTGGTGGATGCAGCCATCGTGCAACTGCAGCCAGGTTCGCCTTTGCCCCGAATCTCGGTCCGAAATGCCGCGCTTCCGGATCTGGATGACTCCTGGGGATGGGCCCATGCACAGGCGACGGTGGAGAGCGATGCCAATGCCCCTGCAAAGGTGATTGCAGACAAGGCCGCCCTCGCATTGGGTCCGGCTTCAGGCACGTCGGCCGTCTCGCGTCTGCTGTGCCCGATGCGGCTCCTGGCCAATAAAACATATATGGCCTGTATTGTTCCGGCGACTCTGCCGGGCGTGAAGGCGGGCCTCGGTGAGGAACAGCCCGGTCCCGGCGTCGAGATCGCACAGGCTTGGACGGTAGGCGGACCGGATGTGGTGTTGCCGGTCTACTACTCGTGGCGATTTTCCACTGGTGCCGATGGCGATTTCAGGTCGCTGGTGCAGCGCCTGCGCGGCGTCCGAGCCACCGAAATCAGCGGGTTTGGCGCACGCACGGTTGACATTTCGTCGCCCTGGCAACAGGGGGAACAACTGCCCCCCGGATCGACTGTGGATCTTGGGGGTGCGTTAGCCACTGGCGCCGAACATCCCCTTTCCGATGAAGCGCAAGAGGCGTTTGAGCCCAGGCTGACAAAGCTATTGAACTCACCGGCGGATCAACAACCAGAAGATGTGGTGGGCGACCCCGCGCTGTCGGCAGTCGCCCCGCCCATCTACGCTGGTCGTCATGCGGGGGCGAAGAGGGTACCGCCAACCGGCTGGCTGCGAACGCTGAACGTGGACCCACGCCGCAGGATTGCGGCAGCATTTGGAACCCAATACGTTCAAGAGAACCAGGAATTCCTGATGGCCGAAGCATGGAATCAGCTGGGGGCTGTACAGGACGCCAATCGACTGCAGGCGCTGGCCGAACTGGCGGCGGAAGTGGGCGACCGGATGCACCAGCGCCACATTGCGGGATTGGATTTTTCGAGATTGATTTCGGTAGCCGTGCCGGCTCGCACGCGCGTTCTGATCGCCCAACCCGCCGGCCCGGCTTTGACGCTACATGCGACCGTCGCCGCCACACTGATTCCAGCGGGCGCTGCAACGGTAGCCTTCAGCCGCTTCACGCGATTTCAGGGCCCGATTGGGAAGCGAACGTTTCAGAAAGCTCCGGCCATCCTCGAAACGGCACTGCGCGGGAACTTGAAAATCGGACCCGTCCTACAGGATGGCATCGCCACTCTTCAGCCTTTGACAGCTCCCGCCGTCACAGATCCAACCGCCGGAATGGTCGCCCGTGCACTGCAGACCGTGGCGACGATGGAGAAGGCGGTTCCAATCCCAACGACCGCGAGCTTGCAGATCCTGTTAAAGGCCACGAACACCAAGGTGGGCTTTGTTCAGGGCAAGCCGGCCGTGAAATTCGCCATGCCCGGCGTGCGACCTCAGCTCGCGCTTGCCGCAAAGCCGGCCAACCCCGATGCTATGGTCCTCGGACTCACGCTCACGCTGGCCGCGAGCCTGCTGCCTTCGCGGGGAATCTTCAGGAGATTTCAGGGTCGCGTGCAGATTCCAGACCGGCTCGGGGCGGGTAAGGCGACGCGCGTCATGGCATGCCCCCAGTTCACAGCACCCCTCGCAATGGCGGTGAAGGACGCGCATCGAGACTGGCTGGTGCCGGGTCTCGGCAATTTCCCCGATGATCGCGTCACCGTGCTGCGGTCGGAAGGCGCGTTCGTCGAGTCGTTTCTAGCGGGCGCCAATCACGAGATGAATCGGGAATTCCTGTGGCGTGGGTATCCCACCGATCAGCGCGGAACGCCGTTCCGATTCTTCTGGCCGCGCCCGGACCGCACTCCCGATATACCACCGATGACCAGCTGGCCCCTGGCCACAGCCCTGGGTAAGAACGGAACGAAGGGTGGGAAGGACGTGGAAAACATGGCGGTCCTGCTGGTGCGGGGCGAACTGATTCATCGGTACCCGAGGTCGATTGTGTACTTGGCGAAGGGTATCCGTAACGACCAGAAAATCACACTCGACCTGAATGAGAGCGCATGGTTGGCGCCTGACTTCTCGCTGAGACTGGATGACCGGACGACAGCATTCGCGTACAACGTGGGCGTGGATGAAATCAGGACCAATGCCGCGAACCCCGCAGGGCGCTTTTTCGTCTTCTCCGAACCTGTGACCGGCCCTCGATTCAACTTTGAGCTTGCGACGACGCTGGATCAGTTGAATCTTTGGACCGATCTGGATTGGCCGCGTGTCCCGCAACAGCGTGGTTTCGCATTCGCAGGCGGGAGTATTCCGCTGCCCAAGCCTGCGTTTAACGCCCAAGGCGCTTCCTGGAACAAGGATGCGGCAGACATAGCCCGCATCGCGTTTGCCCGGCCGTTCCGGGTGGCTTATCACGCTGACGAGCTTCTGCCCGTGGCGGGAGTTTAGCCATGACGGACATCTTTGCATTGCGAACAGCACTGCGCACGAGCAAGGCGAATCTGGAGGAGGCGTCCGAGTCGCTAGCAATATTGCAGCAGCGACTAAAGGACTTTATGGGGCCAGCGGCTCAGAAGGCCTTACTGCAGTTCCAGGTGACGGGACAAACCAAGGTGGTCAAAGACGACCTCGCCATCCTAAACACGAACACAGCGCTTTATCAGGCTGCCGTAATCGCCGATCCGATGCACTCCGCAGATGCGGGTCTTCCACTGGTTTTACTGCCAATACGAATAGAGACGGCGTTCCTGGTCACACCGGAGCTATCCGTTGATCTCGTGGTACGTGTATACCCTGATGATATTCACGTCGACACGCACGAGCCGGAGCTGACTGCATCCGAACTGGCTGCGGGAAGCGCGTACTGGCGGGCGGTGTGGGGCGCGGGGCAGAATCAGTCGCGCCTGGATGCAGCCTGGGGCGCCGTGCTGGGCCAACTGAAACCCGCGCGCGCCGCATGGTCGGTCCGAGCATTGCGGCCCGCCGAACCTCGCCCTGGTGAAGAAACACCAGTGGACGAGACACAACCGGAGCCGGTGCTCGCGGAAGTAGGCTCGCGCCCGGGCACGTTTAACCGGCCCGCGCGGACAACGCTTCTGCCGGACCGCTGGCGCATCCTCGGTCTCAGGAACGACGGTTCAGAGATCTTCTACGCCGAAGGAGCGCCCATACCGGATACTCTCGACCTCAGCTTTTCACCCCCCGAACAGGTGCGTCCCGAACCGGTTGAGCCTGAAATCGATGCACCTGCTTCAGATCTCCCGTTTCACGAGGGCAGCCGCTGGCTGGTGGACCTGGATGCGGCGATCGCTAACGGAATGGCCGTTCGCATCCCTCTCGCTCCACCGTTCAATATCGGTCAGCTATTTGTGTTGGGCACCAGTGCATCCATCCCACCGGACGTAAGCGCGGCCCGCCTTGAATCGGCTCTGATTGGGCACCAGTACACGAACAGTCTGGCGTTCCTTCCGCCCGGGACGCCGACAAACAACACAGCGCAGACCCGTTCGGCTTGGCAGCCTTCTCCGCCGATCCCCTCGCCGGGTGAAGTCGAAGCTGCGCGCTCCGCCTACAAGCCGGAGAGCAAGCAGAACGCGGCAGTTGCAGCCAAGGCACTGGGTGTAGATGGAAGCGAAGTGCTGAGTATTGCTCCGAGCGGCCTTGTCGACCAGCAATTCGATGTCGGAGCCGTCCAGGAGTATCTCTGGCCAGCATTGGGCGGTAAGGCGCTGTCGATGATCTACACGAGATGGGACATTCCACCTGGCGGTGTTCCCGCGCAAGGAAACTGGAAATCGCACGTCGACCGGCCCTTCGCGGAAGCGCTGCAGGCTCATGCGGCCGGATGGGTGCGCAGCCGCGGCACGCTGCCCATAATACGGGTGGGCAATCAACCGTATGGTCTGCTCCCTGCGTTATCGCTGGATAACTGGGTTACGCCAGCAGCCGACCGCCTGGCGGGCCTAGTGACGCAGTTGCGTACCCTTCGCCCGTACTGGCTCAGCTCCGTGGGGCTGACTGCGCGCGTCCCTGCGCAGCCAAGCGCCGACGCGGACAGCACCACGGTGAATATCCTGCAGCGCCTTCCTGTGTCTGTCGACATCCGAGTGAGGAACGAAGAGGACCCGGTTCTTAGCAACAAGGTGACGGCCGGTCAACTGTCGGCCGCTGCGCCAATTCCCAGTTTGCCTTCGAACAGCCGGCTGTTCCTTACTCTTCCGTCCGCTGCGCCACCCTCGCCCCTTCCCGTGGACATTGTGTTCAAGTCTCAAGGTGACGACGATCCGAAGATCTTATCTTATTTCCGGACTCTTTTCCGGGACGCTATTGAAGTGGCGGAACATCGGATGACGCAGGAAGAATACTTCACCAACAATGCGCAGGAGCTGGACGCTCTGGACAGAGGCTCTGAACAGAATCGGGCGGCCGACCTATTCCTCAGCCTGGTGTTGGATGCCATGTCAGACCCGCTCTTCCCGGAAGACCTCCCCGGAGATGGCTCTGCCGCCGAATTCCTGCTGGATTTCATATTTTCCGACGACGTCGCAGGCGGTCTTGATGACGATGTTCAAAGGTTCCTACCCGTCGCCAAGGCATTTTTCCGCCGCTTTGACGCGCTCTGTGCGGTAAATCCGGATCAATACGTCGCGGCGATTCGGGAAACCCTGGACGTGTTCTCACACCGCCTGGATGCCTGGATCACGTCGCTGGCAGCACGCCGGCTGGACGAAATGCGCACCCAGAGGCAATCTGGGCTGGTGATTGGGGCTTACGGCTGGGTCGAAAATCTTTCCCCCAAGAACAGAGATGCCGTTCAGCATTACATTCACGCACCTTCCATGAGCCACGCCGCCACGGCAGCCGTTCTGAGGGCGGGGTACGAATCGCATGATAATGCCGGCCCGTTGGCGGTGAACCTGGTATCTAGGCGCGTACGCAACGCCGATTCGCTGGCCGCGGGTATACGCAACGGGCAGCCCCTCGGCGCGCTGCTGGGGTATCGTTTTGAGCGCGGCCTGCACGAAGCCCATTTGGACCGCCTGATCTTCACGCTGCGAACGAAACATCCGCTGCCCTTACCTGCTGTTCCACTCGGCGCCGAGAACGCCGGCGTTTCTCTGGAGGCAATTGCGGCCCGCACCGTGGTGGATGGGCTAGACCTGTTGAAGAAAAGAGCACTGGTGTCTCAGGAGTTAGCCGCCGCCGCAGTAGCCGATCACCGCTTGGCGCTGACCGTTGCGGAAACGAACACCTTCACTGCCCTGCTGGAAGATCTGTCGGATGTCCTCGACTCCTTTGGGGATCTTCTCCTTGCTGAAAGCGTGCACCACCTGGTTGGCGGCAACCCGCTCCGCGCGGGTCTGACTGCTGATACCGCAGGACGAGGCGAGCCGGTTCCGGATCGCTTCGATGTCACCCTGGCACCACGAAGCGGCCGTTCTTTCACCTGGCAACTGGGAGCGCTGCTGCCCGTGGATTTTCAATCCGCCGCTACCGGCTGGAACATCGGCCGTCCCCGAGCTGCCGCTGAGCCTCATGCCGAAGCCTGGGCCGCAACCATGCTGGGCGATGCCGGCTCCTGGCTCGTTTCCTGCACTTTGACGACTGCCGGTGAAGTGGCGGATGTTTCGATCACCCTCGATCAATTAGGCGTCTGCGCTCTCGACGTGATTGCCGAATCGGCGGGCGATCCCTCGCAACTGGAGCTGAGAATTGCCGAAGCGGTCTCTGGCGGCATGCCGGAAGGCACCGTGGTCTCCTTTGTTCGCACTCAGAATTCCGACTCCCCTGGCTTTGGTGAATTAGTGAATCTCGCCGGGCGAATCCGTGCCGTGCTCGGAAAAGCCACGCCGCTCGCTCCCCAACATCTTCAGGGCGCCGATAGTTCCACCGTCGCAGGCATCAATGTGGGCGATCTCGATGCTCGCGCCGCCGCGCTGGGGACATCTCTCAGCAATGCGGTTCAGACTCTTCAGGATGCTTCGCAGGCGCTCGCCGGCGCCGCGCTTGCAGAAGAGGCGCCTGTGCTCGCGGCCATACAAACGCTCCGTTCGGCGCTGATCGTCGTGGCGGATCACGGAGTGCCGGCCGCGTGGCCGGTGGGCGGAACCGGCATTGCCACCGAGAACGTCTCCGCGCTAAACGCACAGGCGGCTTCGCTGCTTCCAGCACTTCGGAGACTTGCGGCGACGGTCCGCCCGAACGCGCCTCTTGCGGACGGTGACACCTTGAAGGTAACGGCGTGGCTGGGGGCCGTGACTGAATATATGCAGGCGATTCTGGGTGCGGGCATCCCTGTGCTTCCTGCTTACCTGCTGCCCCCGGATTCGCCATACGCCTCCGCACTTGCTGCCGGCGCCGCACCGGTTGACGTCAGTGGCGTGCCAGTGGATGCTGCGGCAGCAATGTTGTGGCTGCGCAGGATCTCGCGTGTCCGAGCCAACTGCGCGTCCCTTCACGATGTCCTGTTAGCGGCGGAGGCGTTGCAGGTTTCAACCGCCACGATTACGGTGGCGCAGCTTCCCGACGAGGCTGGCGCACGCTGGGCAGCTCTCCCATTTACGGATGCTAAGCCGCCCAAGGCGCGCATCGGCCTGGTATTTTCGACGCCGGCCCCGATCGATTCTAATGCTGCGTTTTGCGGCTTCGTGTGCGACACCTGGACCGAGCAGTTGCCCGGCCTCACCGCCGTGGCCACAGGCGAACGCAAATACGAGGCATCGGAAGTGACGGGCATGGCGTTCAAAGTGGATACACCCGACGCCGCCGCGCCGCAGGCTGTGCTGCTGGCAATTGCTCCGGACCCGGCTCGTGGCTGGTCCTTCGACATCCTGCTAGACACAGTGAAAGAGACGCTGGAGCTGGCGAAAATTCGCCCCGTGGATCTGGGCGATCTGTATCGCTTTGGACGCGTACTGCCCGCCATTCACAGTTCCGGCATTCTCGATCGAACCCTCAACGACGCCGCAAAAGCCGCAGGAGGCAACCATTGAGTTTCAGATTGGAGCCATCGCCACGTTCCCCGGGTGTGGAAGAGGGCCTCGCCGCGCGCGTGCACGATCCGCTATGGCTCCTGGCCCGCCAATGTCAGCTCGGTGAATTCAACGCCAAGGATGCAGGAACGCCCGTTGTGGTCGAAGTCCATGGCTCGTCCAGCCCCGTGAACGCATGGCGTGGCCTGGATCAGGTGGATTGGACTCCGTTTGATGGTTCGGTTGATCCGCTCGACGCGCTGGTGGAGTCCGAAGAAGAATCCGAGCCCAGCCTGCGGGAGCGGGTGGAAGCCGGGGCACATTTCTTGCGTTTGCTGACCGCCCGAGGACTTGGCGCTTTGAAGGCCGCGTTCGTGAGCGCGCACCCGTTCAACCTGGCCGAGTTCGCGGCCGATGCTCTTTTCGCTGCCATCGCGAAACGCACGCCTGACGGCCTGCTGCTGCTGGATACGGCTCTTGCGCTAATCGAAGGCGCGCCGCAGCCCGTGGCTGTCGATCCGGCGGATCTGGAGTCTCTGGTTGCGGCATCGAGTGAATGGTTGGTTTGGTATCAGGAAGAGATCTTCAGCACGGCGGGCACGGGCGCGGCTGTCACTTGGCAGGAGCACAGGATGGAATATGGGTTTGCCGTTTCCAGTCCGGCGGGTGAAGGAACGGTTTTAGTGGCCGATCGCTATCCTGGTGACGGCTTGGAGTGGTTCGATTTCGATATCGACCCAAACGCTGACGCGAATCCAGGTCCAGCACCCATTCCTATCCACGTGACCGCTGTTCCGCATCCGGTTCGCTTCGCCGGCATGCCTCTGCCGCGCTTTTGGGCCATGGAAGACGCTCGCGTCGATTTCGGCTCCATCGATGCCGCACCTAATGATGTAGGGCGCCTGTTGTTGGTGCAGTTTGGAACCGTTTACGGGAACGACTGGTTTGTGCTGCCCCTCAAAATCCCTACCGGCACGCTTAGCATTCTCGACAACGTGACAGTCAAGGACGTGTTCGGCCGTACGTTCGTTCTCGGCAAGGCTGGTCTCAACGAACCGGGGTGGAACATGTTCTCTCTCGATCTAAGGGGCAAGGCGAATCCCGCGGGCCGGCAAATTCCAGCGCTGAACGGACTCCTGCTGCCTCCTACTCCCGCATATTCCATGGAAAGCGCCCCTGTGGAAACTGTTCTGTTCCTTCGGGACGAGATGGCGGATCTGGCATGGGGGGTGGAGGCGCAGGTTCAGAATCCTCTGGAAGGTATCGTGGACCGGCGCGCCGCCTGGATCGCACCAGGAAAACTTCCGCCCGGGACACGCGACCTGTCGGCGTATCGTGTAGAGACGGTAGTGCCCGATTACTGGATCCCGCTCGCCCCCGAGCACTTTAACGATCCGGCCTCTGTCCGTTTACGGATGACGCCAATGGAACTGGATAACGGCGGTGTGCCCACGGCGGTGGAGCCGAAAGGCCGATTGTTGGAATCCCGCGATTCCGGCGGGCGTTTATGGGTATTTGACGAAGAAATTCCGCGGGAAGGAACCCAGATCGACCGGATTTACCGCTATGCGCGTTGGCGGGATGGGCGAACTTCGATGTGGACCGCCCGGCGCCGTCGTGTGGGCCGGGGCGAAGGTTCGAGCGGTCTGCGCTTCGACGTGCTGGACCCCGGCTAGTTCACCTTTCTTCCTAACCTGTCTTTCGCAGTTCGGCTCGATGAAAGGGGGTAAATGCCATGGAATCAGCGAGCGCTATCGAAAGGTCTTCACCACAACTGCGGTTGGGCGACGGGAGACGCAGCGATCGCCGGTAACGCGGGTGCGGTGAGGACCTGATCTTCTGCAATCCCGATGGCACGTACCTTAAGCCAGACAGCGTCTCCTCATCCGTCAGCTTGCTGTGCAGAAAACTGAAGCTCTCGGGCGCGAGCCTGCACACTCTCCGGTACTCTCACGGTTCGCAACTTTTGGCGGCGGGAATGGAACTCCCCGCGGTGTCGGCCCGCTTGGGGCACAGCAGCATTATTGGGACCGCGACGGTCTATTCGCACTGTCTGCCTGGCCGGGATGACGAAGCAGCGCGCAAGTGGGAGGAGTATCAAAAAAAGTCGCGGGGCTCTCTGCCAGAAGCGAGCAAGCCGATATGATCGGTTGCGCGTCCTAGCGCATTCCGTGTAAGTGATTGATTTTATGGTAGCGCTAACGGGAATCGAACCTGTTTGACGAGGGTGCGGACTGTGATGCCTGCTGCTATCTGATTGATTCTTGTGGTTTCGGGTTCCGGCAGTCCGTAACGTAACGCTGCTCCTGGCGCTCCTTGGGAAGCGCTTCAATCCTATAGCGCGGAAGAACTCGCGAATTGCAAGGTCATCAGTTCATCTCCAGCCAGAGGTGTCGTAGCTCGATGTCGGCCAGAGGGCGCTTTCGTTCATGCGCGGAACGGAAAACGGCCAGCCGCAGAGCTGAATCCTGTCGCTCAGGCTGAAGGAGGTCGTTAAGGCTCCAGCCATCCTGAGTGCCGTTAAGGTCGCCGATCCACGTCGCGACGCGCGCATCCCAAAACCCAGTTGTCTGTTCCTGTATATACCCGATCATTGCGCCGATGGGGTGGGCAGCTCCGTGATCGCCCGCCTTGAAACGTTGGATACCCCCGGTCGAACTGTGCTGACTGATCACGTACTCCCGCTCATCGCGGTCCTTGCCTGGGGGGATCGGGAATCTCTTGCATTCGATTGGCATCAGGATGTCAAAGTCCGTGTACCGACGGCCCTCGATACAGATGGCCGTACCGGAGGGAGACGGAACGAGGTCAATCTTACGACCCTTACGCTCCTCGTCGGCCTCCTCGACCCTGAATTGCAGAATGTCCCAGCCTGGAGAGTGGCGTGACGCGCTATTTAGATGCGCGCATAGCTGAGAAGTTAGAACGGTTTCAGCGTCCGCCTTGGGACGGTCAAGGCGGTCTCTCCACATTGGGAGTTGATCAGCTATGAAATCCAGCAACTCGTGACGAAAGGTCGAAGGCTTATGCACTTCCTTGCCAATGGTGCCGATATGTCCGTAAGCTCCGGGTTCGTTTGCCAGCATACGAATACTTCAGAACCCCTGCCCGCGTAGATCGGATAGTGTTTCATCCGCGTCACGTAGTGCCGCCGAGCGGAGCCAGTAGCGAAGGCGATCCGGCTTCAAAAGGAAAATGAACTTCCCGTCATAGATACGTGCAATGCGGGTGACTCGAAGCGTCGTTCCGCGCTGATCGTGCAAGAGCGAGTCCAGCTTGCCTCTCAATTCATCGGTTCCGCTCCAGTCAACATTGCCGTTGCCGAATGAGAATGGCTGACAGATAACACCTGGCCACGTTTGAGATTTCAGGGCGCGCAGGGGATTCTTTTTGTAGATCGCATTGACTTGCTGGACGAAGACGCCATTGAACTCCCCAAGAGCAGCTTGGCCGCTCTCTTTCATCGCCTTCGAATCTTCACCCAGCCGGATCAAATCGCGATAGTAGTCCGTAACGTCATCAACAAGAATACTTTCGTTGGCACTGAGATCGAGGGAAGAAGACTCAGGATAAGGAAGCGCGAGTATTTCATCTGCGCCGACCGCGGTGGCCCTCATCGAAAATAGGCCTGTACTGATTGCGGCAATATAAGCCTGTAAGGGCCGCTTCATGTCAGTCAGCCACGAGCCGGCATCACGAACCTGGCGATGGTCAAGGGATGGAGCGCAAAAACCTACGATTTGAGCCTTATACGTAAGGTAGTGCCTCTCCCATATGTCGTGCGGCAGGTTCATGTTCTGACGCACGAGAAGCATGGGAGGGGTAAACCTCTTCGCTGAGCGTGGGCCTTCGATTGGCCCATTGGGCGCTGTCGTTATCGCGGTGGTGTCGATTCCCTTCGATGTGAGTGCCTCCGAAGGTAACAAGGGCTTGCCAATTACGTGGTCGGCCGGGCGAGAGACATTACGGCGGCCAGCAATAAATCCCTCTCCGTAGTCCCATCCCTGCATTTCAGCGAATTGGCCCAGGGTTCGGTATTTTCTTAGCCGATCAACAAATGCCAACACCCGCCCTCCGCCCAGAAGGTCGGTCCGCCATACGCTGTCGTTGCGTAAGGCCAGTTGGCGAGGCAACCAATGTAAGTCGTAATAGTCGATGTCGAACCCCTGTTCGGCGTCGACGCGTCCGCTACGTCGGATTGTCGCGTGGAGGATCTTTCGATCAGTCGGAGGCTCTGCCGACTCGGCAAGCACAACGATCACCTTCGTGTCAGCGTCACCTTTCTGGAAGAGGCCCCTGACAGAGATAAAGTCAAGCACCTCGCGGACATCCCATCTGGTAATGAAATCCCGCCGGAAACTGAGCGACTGTTGATTGTAGAGGAAATTGTATTGCTGCAGCATACTGAGCACACCGCCCTCAGCAACCATCTCCATTCCTTCATGCAGGAAGAGATACGCCAATTGTTTGTCTGGCAGAGAACCGTGGGTGGATTCGTAACGCTCGTAGCTGCGCTGCGCCCCTGGGGTGCCGAGACTGGATGTGAAGGGCGGATTACCGGTGACGACACCAATCGGCTCTTTAACTAAGTGCCGCTCCTTCGCCTCAAAGAAACAGGAATGGTGCAGGGTTTTTCCCGCCAGCGGAGGAAACAGTTTGATGCTGGCGCGGATCGCCTCCGGTTCCAACGCATCGCAGAGCGCCAAACACAAACTGAAGGCCGCAAGTTCTACGGCTCCCTCCTCAAGGTCAATGCCGTGGACCTTCTTGAGCAGACCTTTGAGAACATTTACGCCTGGCTTCTTCCATTCATTGCGGCTGCGCCAATGCAGGACTAGGCGCTTGTAGGCCTCTACGAGAAAAACTCCGGAACCACAGGAGGGATCGAGAATGATCTCATTTTTTTGCTGAAGCCGGTCAATCCTATCCCAGCTCAGAGCTTCGTCCAGCATTAGCCGCACGAGGAAAGGCGGCGTATAAACGGAACTGTCAGAGTCGTGAACGAAAAGTTGGTAAATGTGGCTGATTAGCTCTACCGGCAGATCCTTGAATGAGTAAAGCTGCCAGAGCGGCGCGTGTCAACGACTTTGAGACACTCCGACATGGAATTTAGTGAGTATCGG
>JBDTPR010000059.1:0-16471 GCA_039932635.1 Candidatus Solibacter sp. | reverse complement strand
AAATCGGCAATCGCACATTGCAGCCCACCGCGCTCATCAACGAGGCCTATCTCCGGCTCGCGCATAACTGCTGCTCCGCGTACGAGAATCGCACTCACTTCTACGGCGTCGCCGCACGCGTCATGCGCCAGATCCTCGTGGACCATGCCCGCTCGCGCAAGGCGGGCAAGCGTGGCGACGGCCTCAAGGTAGCCTTCCATCCCGGCCTCGATTTCGCCCCCGAACGCGACCGCATCGTGATCGCTCTCGACGACGCGCTCAAGCTGCTCGCCGTCGAGGACGAGCGCAAAGCCTCCCTTGTCGAAATGCGTTTCTTCGCCGGCATGTCGGCCGCCGAAATCGCCGAGTGCACCGGAACTCCGGTACATACCTTACGCCGTGAACTCCGCATGGCACAGGCCTGGCTCCGCCGGGAAATAGAAGCGTGAACGTCGAAGTCGAGAGACTGCTCGATCTGGCGGCAGCAATGCCGCCCGAGCGCCGCGCCGCATTCCTCCAGCAGGAGTGCCTGGATACCCGCGTCCGCAGCGAGGTCGAATCGCTCCTCCAATATGTAACCGGCGCCGACCAGTATTTCGACGACGCCCTACAAAGCGTCGCCGCCTCGGTAGGCAGCAGCCGCGAACCCGCGCCCGGCGATCTCTTTGGCGCCTACCGCATCCTTTCCCTCCTCGGGCGCGGCGGCATGGGCGCCGTCTACCTCGCCGAGCGCGTCGATGGGGAACTGCAGCAGAAGGTCGCCATCAAATTGCTGCGCGGCGATTGCGTCCGCCCCGTGTGGCGCGAGCGCTTCCTCGTCGAACGGCAACTCCTCGCCTCGCTCCATCACCCCTCCATCATTCATGTCGTGGACGCCGGCCACGCCGCCGGCCGCCCCTTCCTCATCATGGAATACGTCGAGGGACAGCCCATCGACACGTACGCCGCCACGCTCGACGTCCGCGGCCGCCTCAAGCTCTTCCTCGGCGTCTGCGATGGCGTGGCGCATGCCCATCGACGCCTCATCATTCACCGCGATCTCAAACCCTCCAACATCCTCGTGGACGCTTCCGGCCAGCCCAAGCTGCTCGATTTCGGCATCGCCAAACTGCTCGACGATCCCGGCGCCACGCAGACTGTGGAGCGCATGCTGACCCCGGACTATGCCAGCCCCGAGCAACTCTCCGGCGCCGCTCAAAGCACTGCCACCGATATCTACTCGCTGGGCGTCATCCTTCATCAGCTGCTCACCGGCGCGCCACCGCGCCATGTAGGCCTCGTCAAACCCGAGGGCAAACTTGCGGCGCCCAGCGAACTCAATCCGCAAGTCCCCAGAGACGTCGATTTCGTCGTCGGCAAGGCCCTGCGCCCCGAGCCCGATGATCGCTACCTCTCCGTCGACGAGTTCGCCGCCGACATCCGCGCCGTGCTCGAGTGGCGTCCCGTGCAGGCCCGCTCCGGCGATCGCTGGTATCGCGCGCGCCGCTTCCTGCGCCGCTACTGGCTGCCACTCGCCGCCTCCGCCGCCGTCGTCGCCAGCCTCGCCACCGGCCTCTACATCGCCAATCGCGAACGGCTCATTGCCGAACGCCGCTTCGTCGCCGTCCGCCAGTTGGCCAACAAGCTCTTCGAAATCGACACCCAGGTCGCGCAACTTCCAGGCGGCTCCAAGACCCGGCAGTTCATCGTCGATACCGCGCTCGAATATCTGCAGCGCATGACCGCAGACGTGCACAACGACGCCAGCCTCTCGCTCGATCTAGGCGCCGCCTACATGCGCGTCGGCCGCGTGCTCGGCGTCAATATCTCGCCCAACCTCGGACAGACCGCGCAGGCCGACCAGGCCGCGGCCAAGGCCCAGGCGCTGATCGAATCCGTTCTGACTGCCGACCCCACGAATCGCACGGCACTACTGCGCGCCGCCCAGGTCGCGCACGATCGCATGATCCTCGCCGGCGATCGCCACCTCGATCGGGACGCGCTCAAGCTCGCCGGCAACGCCGTGGCGCTCTTCGATCGCTACTTCGCTACCGGCGAACTCACCGCACAGTCGGACCGCCGCGAAGCCCAGCAGGTCATCCTCGCGCACACCAACATCGCCAACCGCTACATGATCGCGGGCAACTACGATGAGGCCATTCGCCTCTGCGCTCGCGGCCGCCAGATCGCGCGCGTCACCAACTGGCCCAGCCAGGAGGGCGCGAGCCTAATCATCGTCGCCATGTCGCAACGCGCCAAAGGCAACCTCGACGAATCGCTGGCCGCCATTCGCGAGTCGGCCGCCATACTCAAACCCAAGCCCGACGACATAGCCAGCGGCCGCTTCTTCACTTACTCCCTGGCTCTCTTGCGCCAGGGCCAGATCCTCGGCGAGGCCGACGCCATCAGTTTCGGACGCACCAAAGAAGCGATCGAGCTACTCCAGCAGGGCATGGCCATCGCCAGCGACTTCGCCAAGCGCGATCCTAACGATTTCACCAGCCACAACCGCATCTTCAATATCGCGTCCAGGCTCGCGCGCATCTATCAGGGCACCGATCCCGGCCGCGCTATCGAGCTCTATGACGATGCGCTGCAGAGCCTCACTCGCATGGCCGGACATGGCAGCACATCGTCCAATGAGATCCGCACGCTCGCGGCCTCAGCCGTCCCTCTGGCGCGTCTGGGACGCCGTGACGAAGCTCGCAAGCGTCTCGAAAAAGCCTTTGCGCGTCTGGCCGAACTCAAGCTCTATCCCGCGCAGAAGATCACCTTAGGCAGCGAGGCCGACGAGACCCTGCGTGCGCAAGCAGAATTTGAAGCGCCCGAACGCGGAGCCCAAATCTACCGCGACCTGCTGGAGGCCATGCAGCCCGCGGGCGATCTGTCCGACGCCGTCCTGCTCTCCAACCTCTACCGCGACGCGGCCCGCGTGCACCGCAAAGCCGGCCAACGCACCGAAGCCGTCGGCATGGAAGCGGCACGCCGCGAACTCTGGCAATCCTGGGACAAGAAGCTCCCCAACAACGCTTTCATCCGCCGCCAGATGTAACGCACGGCGTCCCTAAATCTCCGCCGTAACCGGCCCGATCACCGAGCGCACCGCCGAGATCTTATTCGCCGGAAACCCGCCCCGCTGCGCGTGCTCGCGCAACATCTGCTCATTCGGCGCGACGTACACACAATACATCTTGTCCTCGGTCACGAAGCTCTCCACCCACTGAATCCTCGGGCCCAATTGCTGTGCCACACTGTACACGTTCTGCGAAGCCGCGCGCAGTTCCTTCTCAGTCCGTTTTCCCAAATTGGGAATGTCCCGTTCGATCATATACCTGGGCATCTGCTGCCTCCTCTGCCGCAACTCACTGCACTTACTCCTGCGCAAATCAACTGGAAAAAGTACAACCTTCCGCCTCGCTCCCCGCCAACTCGGCGGATTCAAAAAAAGATTCGGGAAATATAGCCCGCTTTGGAAGAATTTACGCGTTACTTACCATGAGACGGTTCGAAGCAAGAATCGCCAGCTCTTGTGAGGCAGACTTCAGTCTGCGCCCCGACTTCAGTTGGTGCTGGCGGGACTTATGAAAATTCAACGCGTATCGTCGGAGACAATTCAGGCGCCGGGGGCCTTCGCGCGGCGTCTGCCGCCGGAGATTCTGGAGCGCGCCACGGATGGACTGGGCTGGGTCAGTCTGATCAGCGCCGCCTCCTCGATTACGTTGGCCCTGATCCATCAGTTGCAGCCCGAATTCGCCACCGCGTGGCAGCATCCCGCTCTACGCCTCGCCATTCTGTCGGTACTGTTGCTTTCGCTGGGCTTCATGGTGGTGCAGCGCTCGGGCCTCCTCAGCAAACAGAGGCTGCTCGATCTGGGGATGGTCTTCCAGGTCGTGGTGGCCTTTGCCTGTGCGTTGTGCGAAGGCTCGGCGTATCAGGATTCAAACGCCGTTGTAATCGGCCATTCCAGAATCGCCTTGTGGATGATGGTGTGCGGCCGCCTCATGCCCAACGCGCCATTGAAAGCCACCATCGCCTCCATCTTTTGCGTACTCATGTGGCCGCTGGGCTACTGGGCAGACCTGCAACTCTACGGTTATCAGCCGATGCCTTTCGCGCGCATGCTGGCCTGGATTCTCCCTTTGGCGATCGTGGCAGTCTGGATGTATTTCCTCAACAAGCGCGTCATTACCCTGTGCCTGCAACAGCAGCGCGCCGAGGACATGGGCAGCTATACGCTCACCGATCGCATCGGTCGCGGAGGCATGGGCGAAGTGTGGCGCGCACGGCACAAGACGCTGGCCCGCGATGCCGCCATCAAAGTCATTCGCCCCGAGATCCTGCAGTCCAGTACGGTGCGTCAGGAACAGCTGCTCCTCAAGCGTTTCGAACGCGAAGCGCAGGTCACCGCCAGCCTCCGCTCGCCGCACACGGTGGCCCTCTACGATTTCGGCCAGGCCAAGGATGGCTCGTTCTACTACGTGATGGAGCTGCTGGAGGGTATCGACCTGCAGACCCTGGTGGAGCGTTTCGGCCCCATGGAACCGGCGCGTGTGGCCGACATTCTTCGCCAGATTTCGCAATCGCTGGAAGAAGCGCACCGCGCAGGCCTGGTGCATCGCGATATCAAGCCGCGCAATATCCTGATCGGCAAGCTCGGGCTGCAATACGATTTTGCCAAAGTGCTCGATTTCGGCCTGGTCAAGATGTCGCGCCTCGACGACCCGGAGCGCACGGCCACCACCATGGACGGCGGCGCCACCGGCACGCCCGCCTATCTCTCGCCGGAAGTGGCCCTGGGCAGTCAGGATATCGATGGCCGTGCGGACCTCTACAGTCTCGGCTGCACGGCGTATTTCCTGCTCACCGGAAAAATGGTCTTCGACGCGCCCTCACCCACGGCTTACGCGATCGCCCACGTGCAATCGCCGCCTATGCCGATCCGCGAGCGCTCCGATCTGCCCGTTCCCTACGGCCTGGAAGCGATCGTCATGCAACTGCTGGAGAAGGACCCGGCGGATCGTATTCAAAGCGCGCAGTTGCTGGAGCGCCGGCTTCGTGCGTTGGACTTGAACGCCTGGTCCCCCGAGCGCGCCGAGCAGTGGTGGGAAACTCACCTGCCGAATCTGGCCAAGGTCGCGAAATCGAACGAAGAGACCGCGCCAACCCAGGAAATGCAGTACACGCACGCCTGACGTTTCTCACCAGCGGAGTATCCTGATGGTACGTGAGAATCTATCTGGACGTGTGCTGTCTGAATCGCTTGACCGACGACCAAAGCCAACCGCGTATCGCGGAAGAAGCATAGGCGGTAGAACAGGTTCTCGGGCTCGTGCGTGTCCATAAGATTGAGTGGCTGTCTAGCGCCGCATTGGTGACTGAAACCGGTAAAGACCCTGACGCGGAACGCCGCTACGAAACCAAAGCGCTCTTGTCGCTCGCCACAGAAGCCATCGCATCGGACAATTCCGTCATCCTGCGCGCCACAGAACTCGCAGGCGCCGGTTATGGCGCCTTCGACGCTCTGCACTTGAGCTTCGCCGAGGCTGGCCAGGCAGACGTCCTACTCACCACCGACGATCGATTCATCAAGAGAGCAGCACGCGCTATTGGTTCACCGCGCGTCCGCAGCTATGGGAACGCGCTGACCGAATACAACCCGCAGATGGAAGCCGGCGAGTTTGAGTATCCACAAATGGAACGGGAAATGTACGGCGAGGGTGAGTTTGAAGGGTGTGTTCGTTGCAAGCAATCAATGGGTCTACCACGGCGTCTTGGCACGGGGGCGGACAATCACCCACGCGGTGTGGCTGCGCACGAGCGATTAGGGAATATACCGCAGCGCTTTCAACCGTACAAACGAAAAGTCTCGTTGGAGATGGAAGTGGTCTGACTGAAGGAACCGGTGTAGCTATCCAGACTGGACGGCGAGGACTCGCTGGGTTCACCGGATTGAAGCGACTGGAGCAGGCTGCCAATATCGGCGAGTTCCTGGTCGTTGAGGTCGCCGCTCACCTTCGCACTGAAATTGAAGCTGTCGGACTGGCTGGTGCGCGAGTAGGCGGCCTTTCCTGCCGAAGTCTGGAGCTTACCAGTCTCAGTTTGCTTCAAGCTGGTCGCGTCGAAAGAGAGTTCGACCGTGTCCCCGTCAGCAGTGCGGATATTCAGGCTGAGAGACGTGCTTGTGGATTCCGAACGCGAGCGGATGCGGGCAATGGGAGTCACCCTTTGCATTGCGTAGGGTGAGCTGGATCGATCAATTCGAGAGATCGGCGACATACTCATGGTGCCCAAACTTCTTATCGTTTGAGTTCGCCGTTCCTTGAGGATTATTAAGGGAGCCGCGGAGCCGCCCTTCAAGGGGACTCCGCAGAGTGTCGAATACGATTGGTGGCCGGGGACGGGATCGAACCGCCGACACACGGATTTTCAGTCCGTTGCTCTACCAGCTGAGCTACCCGGCCATGGGAGTCTTCAGTGTAGCAATCCCGTCACACGTTCTGCAACGCTCTCAATACTTCAGGCGCAGGATCGCCGACGCCACGATGGTGAAGGCGTTGGCCAGTGCCGTCGAGTCCGAGGCGGGTACGAACATCCCGGTGGGCTGGTTCGGATTATAGGAAGCCGCGCTCTTATCGTTGGCGATAGCGCGCAGCAGGCCTTGATCGACGCCCGCGGCGCCGGTGTAGCCGATGGTGTAGATCGCGACAGCCATGTTCTGCACATCGCCGGGGCGGTTCACGATGTTCGTGTCGTTGCGGATGTTGTTCGCGGCCTGATAGGTCGCGTTCCATATTGCCAACCCCCAATCGTAGGCCGCGACTTCGTTGGTTTGGGTTAAGGCGGTGCCATTATAGATCGGGTTCGGCGTCCTGATCGCGCCCGCCGAGGTCAATACTTCCGACTCCGTATAGTTCGTGGTGTCCATCCTGTTGCCCCACATGTCCTGGAGGGGAATCTTGTCCAGATCAGCCATCGCCGACGATGAGGCTGTATTACCCCAAGGCATTCCCGCGCACCCGGCGAACAGCTTCGTATTACTGGGGGGGTACAGCGCATTACTGGGCGCCGCGTAGGACGCGCCCGCGTTCGACATCCACCAGTTCGCGGTATTAGCATCGAAGGCAGCCAGGAATCGCGGCCAATAAACGGTGTTTGGCCCATCGGCAGTTGGCCCTCCGGTCCACGGCGGATCGCCATTTACGGCGGCCCAGCCGCGCATTTTCGCCCCTGCCGCCCAATCGTTCTTGTGGGTGCACGTGTTGCCTGCCTTCAACGCAACGGCCCCGTTGTACTGCGTCTTATTTAGATCTAGGCTCACCGCGGTCGGGAAACCGTCAGTGAACAGCACGATGGAGTTCAGCCGGGTATCCACGCCGTCGGTCGCCAGGGATTTCATGTGCGACTTCTGCAACTCGATGTAAGCCTGCCAGAGTCCATCCGCCATGTTGGTGCCGTTCGCCGCATCGATCGCCTTTATCTGGTAAACCATGTCGCAGCACGAGAGCCCGTTGGTGGAAAGGAACGAAGTGTCGGGGCCGCCAGTGGAAACCGACGTGGTGGTTGAATCCCACGGACGGACCGTCGGGTAGCCTACCACCGCGCTGCCGTCGAAGACGACCAGTCCCACCTGGTCCGTGCCCGGCGTGAACTTCTGGACGAAGCCTTGCGCGAAACTTTTGACGTCGGTGATCGTCGAGTTGCCGCTGGTTCCTACATAACTCATGGAGCCCGAACGGTCGATCACCAGCATCATGCGCGAATCGCGCCGCGTGGCCGTTGCCGTTGCCGCGACCACGGCGTACGACTTGCCGATCACTCGCATGAAGAGTAGCGGCACGCGGACATTAGCATCCACAAAGATCGTCTTCGTGGTGCCGGGCGTGTAGATGATGGTCTTCACCATTGTGTTCGCGCCCCAAAAGCCTGCGACACCGGTTTGGAAGTTGGCGTTCAAGAATTCGCCCGCGATTTCCACCGGGTCGGCAGTGGTGCCCAGCAGCCGGCCAGCCCCCAGTGAAGCTCCGTCAACCGCGGCCGACAACTTCGCCTGAACCAGGTAACACACCGTGGCATCGATCGCCAGGCCTACCAGCGGCAGGATCATCAGCGGTAGCGCCAGGGCGAGCAGCAGCATGACGTTGCCGCGCTCGCCGGACTTACCCTTCAGGACATCGAAACCGATTCTGCGCATGCGTCTTCCTCTCCCAACACGCTTTCAAACCACACTTAAAACATGGCGTACGAATAGACGACCGAGCCGGGTACAAAGGGAGGCAAGGACATTCCCGTAGTGGCCGATTCGGAAATATAAATCACCTGCCCCGAAGGCAGACCGGACACCACGCCGGAGACGTTCGCATAAGGGTTGATACCCACCGCGAAGGTGGCGACATCGCCGGTTTTGGTGACCTGGTCGTTGAGCGATATCTTCCCCGTGGTGGAATCCACTGTGACCGAGCCGTTGCCGGAGGTCTGCGGGGAACCGAACGAGCTTGCGCGCACTGTACTCAGGCCGATGGTGAGGCGCTGCGTGAACACCCACTTGGTGTAATTAGTGCAGCCTGAAGGATTGCCCCCGGCATCCACCTTGCCGGCCGCCGCACACATCGGCTTATCCACGTACGTGACGATGCTCAGAATGATGACCGACCGGCCTGCACCCGAGGTGGCGCTCATGCCCACGGTGCTGCCAATGGTGGCCAGCACGGTCTTGTTGCCGGGCTGTGAAAAGTCCGTCCCGCGCGCATACATGTGGCCCGCGTCGCGCGCCAACTGTACCGTCGAGAGGACTTGAATCAGGTTCAAGCCGGTCGCCACAGTGCCAATCAGGAGCGGCACGATAATCAACATGCCGAAGGAGAACTCGACAATGGCCACGCCACTCTTCTTATTTCGCTTCATACACATCTCCGTTTAAGGCGCTACTCCGATACATGGCACATCGCGCGAGGGCTCGATCATGTCCGCGGAGGCCGCATTGATGATCGTGGGCGCCAAGTCCGCCGATTGGCGCCAGCTGAAGACCCGCGGTGCCAGTGCAGTCAGCGAGAAGTTCTGCACCGAAACCTGGATGATGTTGAGCGGCTGGTTGCCATTGGTCTGGGTGGACACATCGGTGGCGGCCGCGGTAGAGCCTGGGGCCGGGGGCCTCAGATAGTTCACCTTGATGGCCGCCAGCCCGGTAGTTCCGCGCAGCAGGCCCATCGAACTGGTCTGCACAACGCCCTTGACGATTTGGGTGAGACAGGTGCCTGCCGCCGTTGCCTGCGTACCGGTGATGGTGACTCCGCGGCGCACACCCGCGCGTACCGCATACTGCAGCGTGCTCTTGACAAAAACTCCCCACGCCACATCGAGCAGCACGAAGATCATCGCCAGCATCGGCAGCAGCGTCAAGGTGAACTCCAACATCTCAGCGCCCCTGCGACGACGCGTTCGCAAGCTCATCTTTTTCTTGTTTTGTGTAGGCATATCGAGTCCCTACGCTTCACACGCACGTAGAATCTTATGCCCCTGAGACGGAAAGGGTAGGCGTTTTGCTTACGACAACGTTGGTTTACTCTCTCCGTTGCGTGAGAAATACCCCAATGTTATCTAAGGATTACAGCTGAATGGCGCTAACCGGAGTGAGCGGGGAATCCCCGCTAGACGTTTTGCAGCGTCTCCAGAACGGCGCCTGTGGACTGCTCGACATCGGCGTGCAGGCTGTTTCCGTGCGCATCCATGGTGACGATCGCGGCAAAGCCCTTGACGCGCAGCTGCCACATGGCTTCCGGAATGCCGAACTCCATCAGGTTGACGCCGAGCACCTTCTCCACGGTGCGGGCGTAGTATTGCGCCGCGCCGCCGATGCCGTTCAGATAGACCGCGCCGTATTCCTGCAACGCGTCGAGCGTCTTCTTGCCCATGCCGCCCTTGCCGATGACGGCGCGCACGCCATAGCGCTTGATCACGTCGGCCTGATAGGGTTCCTCGCGGATGCTGGTGGTGGGCCCGGCGGCCTTCACCTTCCATTCGCCGCCCTCCTGCAGCATCACCGGGCCGCAGTGATAAAGCGCCGCGCCGTTGAGATCCACAGGAGGCGGATTCTTCATAAGATAGGCGTGCACGTTGTCGCGGCCGGTGAACATCTCGCCGTTGATCAGCACCACGTCGCCGACCTTGAGCGCGCGCATCTGGGCTTCGGTGAGCGGAGGCGTGAGCACGACCTCGCGGCCGGTCAGCGGGAAACCTTCGCCGCGCGCCATCTTTTCCACGATGCGGCCCGGATCGCGGTACAGCCAGCCGGTGATGGCGCCGTTGGCGGCATCCAACTTTACGCCGAGGCGGCGGAAGGCCCAGCAATCGTAGGCCACCGAAACGAAGAAGCTGGCGGGCAGGCGATTGGCCGCAGTGATCTTGCAGCCGATCAGGCTGGCCTTGCCGCCGAAGCCCATGGCGCCGACTCCGAGGCGATTGGCCTCCTCCATGATTTCGGCTTCGAGCGCGGCCAATTCGGGCACAGGGTTAACGTCATCTAAAGTCCGGAAAAGCTGTCCCTTGGCCAGATCGTAGCCGTGGGCGCGATCGCTGCCGATGCAGACGCCGAGCGCGCCGGGCGCGCAGCCCTGACCCTGCGCCTGCCACACGGCATGCAGGATGCACTTGCGCACGCCTTCCAGATTGCGGTCCGCGCGGCCCAGGTGATCGAGCATGCAGGGCACGGAGTACTGTATGTTCTTATTCTCGCAGCCGCCGCCCTTGAGGATAAGCTTGACCTCGATTTCGTCCTGCTCCCACTGTTCGAAGTGGACCACGGGGGTCTCGACGCCGAGGTTATTGCCGCTGTTCTTGCCGGTGAGCGAGTCCACTGAATTGGGGCGCAGCTTGCCCAGGCGCGTGGCTTCAGCCACGGCTTCCTTGATCGCCTTTTTGATGACGAGTTGATTGGCGCCGACGGGCGTGTGCACCACGAACGTGGGCATGCCGGTGTCCTGGCAAATGGGGCCTTCGTCTTCCACCGCCATATCGATGTTGGAGAGGATGATATCGAGCGCCTGCGCGGACTGCGTCCCCGGCGTCTCCTGCCCGGCGGCCAGCGACATCGCGGCGCGCACGTCAGGCGGGAGGTTGGTGGAAGTCTGGGTAATCAGTTCCAGTAGGCTACTAGCTAGGAATTCCATAATCGGCTCTTAACGTCCATTGTAAGTCAGGTGCGCCGCTATTCGAGCTTGAAGCGCACATCGGCGGTCATGCCGGGCTTGATGGCGTGCAGCGCACTGGTAAATTCGACGATCACCTGATTGTCCTTGATCTCGCGAACCACGCCGTTCATGGCGGCGGCCTGCATATCGAGCATGAGCACCAAGGCAGGCATTCCGGGCGTGAGGCGTTTGAGCACTTCGGGCTTGGGCTCGACGGCGACCTCGAGGGCGAAGAGGTCGGTAGCGATCTGGAAGATCTCGTCGCTGGCGCCGGCCGTGCCGCCGACTTCGCCCTTGCGGCTCACGATGTAACCATCCACCGGCGAGTGGACCTCGGCGTTGGCCAGATTGTCCTGCGCGTCGTCGAGCTGTTCGAGCTTGTCGGCGACGATCTTTTTGGCGGTGTCCACGTCGCGCAGACCGGCCTGCACGTGCTCGCGGCCGGTACGCACGGCGGCGTCCACGATCTCGTAATCCTTGAGCGCGGCCTCATATTCCTTGAGCGTCTTCTCGTACACGAGGCGCGGCGTGGCGCCTTCTTTGAAGAGCGTCTGCTGGCGCGCGGTGGCGCGTTCGGCGCGATCGAGCGCCACGCGGGAGCGCTGCGCGTCGGCCTCGGCGCGAGAGACTTCAAGCTTCGCCGAGTTGACCACGGCATCCGCTTTGGCGACCGCCTCCTGGGCCTTTTCCAAGGCTTCCTGCGCGACCTCGCGTGAGGATTCCAGCCCCTGCGCGCCGATCTTGGCGAGCACCTGGCCTTCGTAAACTTCCTGGCCGGGTTCGGCGAGGAAGGCCTCGATGAAGCCTCCGATCATCGGGGTCACGCCTTTGACGTGCTGCGGGCGGATCTTGCCCTGCACCGTGACCTCGTTACTGGCGGCGGTAATGGCCGTGGCGGCGTTCACGGGATCGGGCGTCTTCACCGGATGGCGACGGCCTCGTAATACGACTACGCCGATGAGGGCGGCGAAGATGAGTGCGCCAACCACCGCCGGAATCCACTTGCCTCGGACCTGCTGCATCGTTCAATCGCTAGTGTAACGTAGCCTCCAGTTCAACAAGGCCGATTTTGTTTTGGGTCCCGCCATCATTGCTTTCTTCTTCGCCTGTTCCAGGCGAACGCTGCCAGCTAAAGTTTCTGATACTCGTGACGGCTCGCCGCAGGCCGTCATTGCAGAAGTCTGCCCCCAAGCACAGGAACGCAGCATCAATTCAGCGGTATGGTAGGCACGCTTACTTAAACTCCAGGCCGCGCAGCAGGGATTGCGCGGGCGCGTACTCTACCAGCACCTTGCGTGCTTCCTGCGGACCGCATACAAACTCGAACGCCTCGCTACCCGCATTGCGAATCTGCACCCGCGAGGGGTCCGGCGCAATCAGAGTCAGCGCACCCTGAGCTGTATTCACTGTGAGCTTCATGCCGCCGTCCGCGCACTCCACATGAAGCAGCGTGGCTTCCGACCTTTGTGCGCGATCGCCGCTCTCGACGAAGGGATTGCGCGCCGCACCGCCCACCGGGACGCGCACGGTGTGGAATTGGCGATCCTGGATTTCCACCGCGAGCTCGGTATCGGCGAGCCACGCGAGTTCGATCGCGCGATCGCGTTCCGACATATTAGCGGTGTGCTCGCGAGCCTTTCCGGCCGCATCCCTGGCCTCCGCGCGGCGATTCAGATCGAGGTAGGCATCGGCCAACGCCGTCCAATAGGCGAACGCGCGTTTCTCCTCGATCTTGCGCATCGCCCGCAGTTGCACGATTGCCTCGGCGGCGTGCCCGGCGTTCTTTTCGAGCAGCGCCAGTTTGAAACGCGCATCGTCGAACTCCGGACGCAGGGCAATGGCGCGCAGCAGTGCGTCGTGTGCCGGGAGTCCGCGCTCGTCGGCCAGCGAGGCGTAGCGGAAACACAGGTCGGCATCGGTGATTCCCAGATCGACCGCGCTCTTCCAGGCGCTCACCGCCGCGCCTGTGTCGCCCTGCTTGAGCGCGACCGCGCCCAGCCCGGCCTGCACCTCGGCGGAATCGCGGCGCGCGGCAGCCATCGCGCGGAACGCCGTTCCCGCCCCAGCGAGATCGCCTGCCGCCAGGCGCAGGTCGGCTAGCATCAATCGCGTAGCGAAGCTGGTCAGCGTCTCTGTGCGCACTTCGGGAGCCGGCCCTGTGACCGGCGGCAGCGGCAACCATCCCGGATGCCGCGCGACTCGCGCACGCACGTCGCGCAGGATGGTGTCCAGCGGCGTGCGATAAACCGCCGCAAGCGCACTCTCGGCCGGCACTCCGGAAGCAAGGGCGGCGAGCAGGGCAGGGAAGCCGGGCGAGTACGTGGGCGAGAGCATCAGTAGATCGGCGAGCGCCCAGCTCTGGGCGTAGAACAAGCGCTCGCGGCCCGCCGCGCCGGGCGTCTTCAGCGAGAACGCGAAGAGTTCCGCCAGCGGCATCCAGGGTGACGTCTTCAGGGTCTGCGAACGTCCCGGATGGTCGCCGCCGATGCGCGTCTCGCGGTCGCGGAGCTGAAGGGTGGAAATCACGTCGCCGATGCCTTCGGCCAGCCAGTCGGGGAGCGTCCAGGCGCCCGAGCGTATCAGCGCGTGCGTGTACTCGTGGGCGGCGGAGCGCAGATCGCCGCGCGGCAGGGCTGGCATCACGATATAGTCGCGGCTCTCCGCGCCGATAAAGTAGGCTCCCGTGCCGGCGCGCAGGCGGTACAGCTCGTACTCCTGTTCTGTGGCGAAACTGATCACGCGGACTTCGCGCTGCGCGGGCGGTGAGAGGTTCACCTGGCGCGCGAAGAAGCTGCGCATTTGCTCGAAGGAAACCGCCAGGGCGCGCGCCGCTTCCGGATCGGAATTCGAGTAGATTTCAAAATGCGGTGAGGAGGCGTGCGTCCAGACCAGCCCTTGGCGTGGCGCCGAAAAGGCGAGCGAGCCCAGAATGGCGCAAAGTACGGCCGCCCTCATGACTACAGGATACCGAAGCGCCGCGGCGCAATGATAAAATCAAAAGAACGCTCTCATGGAAGTCTTTCCCACAGGATTCTCGATCGGTAAGGTGAAGCTTGCGCCTGCCACGGTCCTCGCGCCCATGGCCGGCGTGACCGACACGGTATTCCGCCGTTTCATACGCAATCTGGGCGGCTGCGGGCTGATCATGACGGAGTTCACCAGTTCGCACGGGGTGAGCGCGTCTTTAAAAAGCCGCAAGCCGAATAAGACGCTGCAGCGCTACCTGGCCTTCGACCCCGATGAGCATCCGATTTCGGCGCAGCTTTTCGGCGCGGATCCGGTGGTGCTGGCCGAAGCCGCGCGCGTCTGCCAGGATTTGGGTTTCGACATCCTCGATCTCAATTTCGGCTGTCCAGTGAACAAAGTAGTGAAATGCAATGGCGGGTCGGGACTCTTGCGCGATCTGCCGCTGGTGGGCCGCGTGCTGCGCGAAGTGCGCGCGGCGCTGACCATCCCGTTCACCATGAAATATCGCGCCGGCTGGAACGACAGCGAACTGGTCATGGTGCCGATGGCGAAGATGGCCGAGGACTGCGGGTTGGACGCGATCGCGCTGCATCCCCGCACGCGCGAGCAGGGGTACTCGGGCCAGGCAGACTGGAGCCGGATCGCGGCGGTAAAGGCCGCGGTGAAAATTCCCGTAATCGGCAACGGCGATGTCGTGACGCCGATGGACGCCGTGCGCATGATTCGCGAGACCAATTGCGACGCGGTGATGATCGGCCGCGGCGCGAGTTCCAACCCGTGGATCTTTCGGCAGATTCAGCAATATCTGGAGACCGGAGCGTACGACGAAGCCACGCACGAGGATCGCTACCAGATGATGCGCGGGTATTACGACATGCTGATGGCGCGCGCGGATCACGATGCCGTGGGCAAGATGAAGCAGTTCGCCACGTACTTCACCCACGGCGTGCGGCACGGTGCGCAATTGCGCGCGTCGATCTACACGGCGCAAAGCTCCGCCGCTATCTTGGAATTGGTGGACGCCTTCTTCCACGGAGAACCTGTTCTCGCCCCATGAAAAAAGTTCAACTCATCACCGATGGCGCCTGCCTCGGAAACCCCGGGCCAGGCGGCTGGGCCGCCGTGCTGCGTTTCAACGACCAGAAGAAGGAAATGTGGGCTTCGGAGAAGCACACCACCAACAATCGCATGGAGCTGACGGCCGCCATCGAGGGGCTGAAAGCGTTGAAGGAAGAGTGCGTGGTAGAGGTGGTCACAGATTCCGAGTACGTGAAGAATGGCATCACCTCGTGGATTCACGGCTGGAAAAAGAAGGGCTGGCTGACGGCGGCGAAGAAGCCCGTGGTCAATCAAGATCTGTGGCAAGACCTTGATGCGCAGGCCAACCGGCACAAGGTCACATGGACGTGGACCAAGGGCCACGCCAACCACGCCGACAATAATCGCTGCGACGAATTGGCCACGCGCGCGGCACGCGAGCAATCGAAATCGCATTAATCAGGCAGGCTTAGTATAATGGCGGGCCATGGCACGCCTATCCGCTCCGCGTCGAGAGTTCCTTCGCTTCCTGGCAAGCAGTCCGTTATTGGCAGCCGCGGCACAGGATTCAGCCCCTTCCGGCAAGCCCGCGGACGCGCTTAACGTGATGGATTTCGAACCGCTGGCGCATAAGGTGCTATCGCCCGCGCACTGGGGTTATCTGCAGACCGGCGTGGATGACGACCTGACGCTGCGCGCCAATCGCGAGGCGATGGAGCACTACCAATTGCGCGCGAGGCGCTTGATGGGAGTGGCGCGCGCGGACCTGAAGACCGAGGTCTTCGGCACGTCGTGGGAGTCGCCAATCTATGTGAGCGCGGTGGGCAGCCAGCGGGCCTTTCATCCCGAGGGAGAATTGGCCACGGCGCGCGCCTCGAAGTCGCAGAAGACCATGCAGATGCTCTCCTCGATTTCATCCACGGGTCTGGAGGAAGTCGCCAAGGCGCTCGACGCGCCCCCCTGGTACCAGATGTACATGCCCACGGTGTGGGCCGATACCGAACTGATGGTGAAGCGCGTGGAGTCCGCGGGCTGCCCGGTGTTGGTATGGACCATCGACACGTTGAACGGCCGCAATACCGAGACGGCGACGCGTGCCGCGCTGGCCGATACTCGCGATTGCATGGCCTGCCACGTGTCCAATCCGCGGGCGCGATTCAACGCCGAGCGCAGCGCAGGCGGGACCGATCCCAACATGGCGAGGCGCAATGCCAACCGGCCGATGTTCCAGGGACTTTCCACCGGCAGCTTCAATCCTCCGGCGGGCGATTGGACCTATGTGGACCGCCTGCGCAAAATGACGAAGCTGAAGCTGGTGCTCAGCG